>JALYGY010000087.1 GCA_030776865.1 Actinomycetota bacterium
ACTCTAGAGGGCTGGCAGATCTCTCCTCTCTACCGACCAGCCAGAGAGGTAGGAGGAGACTTCTACGACTTCCACCTCCTCTCTGAGGGCCGGCTGGGAGTGGTAGTGGGGGACGCTACCGGCAAGGGCGTCCCTGCAGCGCTGGTGATGTCCACAACCTGCGGCATGTTGCAGCTTGCCGCTGAAGCCTTGGACTCCTCTTCGCCCGGGGGGGTACTCGAGCGGGTCAACGAGACGTTGTTAGCTCGCATACCTGCCAACATGTTTGTCACCTGCTTCTATTGCATCCTAGAGCCCAAGAGCGGTAGCTTGAGGTTTGCCAACGCAGGCCACGACCTGCCCTACCTGCGCCGCCGTAAGGGTGAGGCAGAGGTGTTGAGGGCGAGAGGGATGCCCCTTGGGCTCATGCCTGGCATGTCCTACGAGGAGAAGGAGATCACCCTGCAAGCCGGCGAGGCGGCACTGTTCTACAGCGACGGGTTGGTTGAGGCCCACGATGTGCACCGCGAGATGTTCGGCTTTCCGAGGCTACGGGAGCTGGTCGCCAAGCACGGGGAGGGGAGAGCGCTGGGGGACTTCCTCATGCAGGAGCTCTACTCCTTCGTAGGGGAGGGCTGGGAGCAGGAGGACGACATAACCCTCCTTACGCTGCGGCGTTCTGCGACCCAAACCCGAACTTCGGAGAACCTCTGACGGAGCCTCTTCCCAAGAAGCCATCGTCAGAGATCCAGCAGGCACCCCCTCGGGCGTCTCTCAACGGACCGGTCTCTTCTGATCGGTCAGGTGAATAGAGAGCAGGCCGCAAACAAGAAGCCTGGATGCTTGCAGCGACGCGACGCTCTTCGCATAATTAATATTAGATGAGATCTTGGCTTCCCGATGGGTCCCCACTACGGGGTCGTGACCAGCGAGGATAAAGGGAGGCAGAGTCGTGCACGCGAAAACGCCGCCCGGTCCCCGTGAGCGACGAACCCGGGCACAGCAGATAAGGCCCTCTACGTTTCTGCGATATGGGGTTGCCACGCTGGCCATAGCGCTGGTCGTGTTGCTCAAGCAGCTACTCGACCCACTCATTGCGCAGCAGGCCCCTTTCCTGCTGTTATCGGCGGCGGTGCTGGTCGCGGCCTGGTTCGGCGGGCTGGGCCCCGGTCTGCTGGCCACGGTCCTCGGCGCGGTGGCCGCCGACTATCTCTTCTTGCCGCCGGTCGGTTCGTTCACGCCGCTGAACGCAGCGTTCTTGCCGCTGCTTCTCTTCTTGCTGCAGGGGGCCCTGATCAGTGTTCTGGTCGAGGCGCTGCGCTCCGCGAGGCGCCGCGCCGAGGCGCGCACGCTGGAGGCCCAGAGGAGGCAGGAAGATCTGCGCCAGAGCGAGGAGCGCTTCAGGCTGCTGGTGGAAGGGGTAAGGGACTACGCGATCTTCGTGCTAGATTCCGAGGGGCGCGTCGCCACCTGGAACGAAGGAGCCGAGCGCACAATGGGCTACGAGGCCCAGGAGATTACCGGGGAGCACTTATCGGTCTTCTACACCGAAGAAGACGTCGAGAGGGGTCATCCCGAGAGGGATCTACGAGTGGCGGCGACCGAGGGCCGCTATGAGGAGGAGGGCCTGAGAGTCTGCAAGGGCGGCTCCCGCCTCTGGGCCCACGTGGTGATAACGGCCTTGAGAGACGAGGATGGGAGCCTCCGCGGCTTCTCTAAAGTGACGCGTGACATTACCGAACGCAAGAGCGCGGAGGAGGCTCTGAAGGCGAGCGAGACGAAGTACAGGACGCTGGTGGAGCAGATCCCGGCCATCACCTACGTCCAAGAGCCTCTCGAGTCCAGCAATCCAAAGGCCATAACCTACGTAAGCCCCCAGTACCAAGCCATCCTCGGATACCCTCCAGATTCGCAGATCATAGACGAAGAGCACTGGCTCAGGACGATCCATCCCGAAGACCGCGAGCGGGTGCTGGCCGAGGAAGTCCGCACTGATGAGAGCGGCGAACCCTTCAAGGTGGAGTACCGGGTTGTGGCGAGGGATGGGCGGGTGGTGTGGGTGCGAGATGAGGCGGCGCTGGTGCGCGGTGAGGAGGGAGAGCCCCTCTACTGGCTCGGTGTCCAGTACGATATCACCGAGCAGAAGCGGGAGACTCAGGAGAGGGAGCGCATAGAGCAGGAGCTGAGGATCGCGCGCCTGATTCAGCAGACCCTCCTACCCAAGACCTTGCCAGAGCTCTCCGGTTACGAGGTGGCAGCTTACTACCAACCCGCCGACGAGGTAGGAGGAGACTTCTACGACTTCTTCGAGCTCGAAGACGGCCGGCTAGGGTTGGTCGTGGGGGACGCAACCGGCCACGGCATGCCGGCGGCGGTGCTGATGGCTAGCACGCGTAGTGTTCTTCGTGCCGTTGCCCAACGAGGGGGTGGTGCGCCCGGCCAGGTGTTGGCGGAGGCCAACGAGGTTCTCTTTCACGACATCCCACCTAACATGTTCGTCACCTGCTTCTACGCTATTCTGGATCCAACCGAAGGTCGGCTGCGATATGCCAATGCCGGGCACAACCTACCGTGTTGTCGGCATGAGGGTCCAGCGACCGAGCTTAAAGCGAGGGGGATGCCCCTGGGCCTCATGCCGGGGATGCGCTACGAAGAGAAAGAAGCCGTCCTCGCTCCGGGAGAGAGCGTTCTGTTCTACAGCGACGGGCTAGTGGAGGCCCATAACCCCCAAGGTGAGATGTTTGGCACCCGCTGCCTTCGAAGCTTCTTGACCGAGCACCCTACGGGTGGGACGGATCTCATTACCGTCTTGATGGAGGAGATGAAGCGGTTTACCGGGACGAGGTGGGAGCAGGAGGACGACATCACCCTGGTAACCCTGCAGAGGCTCGACGGGGGGTAGATCCCGGGGACCAGGCGGGGACAGCGAAGGCGCCAACCAGGAGGTCTCGCCCGAGACGCCTGACGGTTCGCGGCCGGTAGCCAGAATATTCAGGTCGTGACAGGCACGCAGCAGGGTATCTGCGAGCGTGGCGCACCGCTTTCTCATCCCTCTGGCCCCTCATTGTAACCGTACTGTCAAAATAGAGGAAGGTGGTCCTACCGTTGGCCTCTCGGGTGCGTTCTTCGCCGGAGCCGTAGTGACGAAGCCGCGGCCGGATATACTCTTCTTGTGGATCTCTTCGACGAATCTGGCTTCGAGAACCTGCGGCTCCGCGCCCCGCTCGCCGAGCGGCTGCGCCCGAAGACGCTGGATGAGGTGGTCGGGCAGCCGCACCTGACGGGGGAGGATGGACCCTTGAGGGCGGCGGTCGAGCGGAGCAGGATCGGCTCCCTCGTCCTCTGGGGGCCGCCTGGGACGGGCAAGACGACGCTGGCGCGGGTGCTCGCGAGCACGGTCGAGGAGGAGTTCGTCCCCTTGAGTGCGGTGACGAGCGGGGTGAGGGATCTGCGCGGCGCTTTAGACGGCGCCCGCGAGCGCCTCAAGTACGAGGACCGCGGAACGCTCGTCTTCGTGGACGAGGTTCACCGCTTCAACAAGACGCAACAGGACGCCCTCCTGCCGGCCCTCGAGGAGGGGCTCGTGGACTTTATCGGGGCGACGACGGAGAACCCCTCGTTCGAGGTGACGGCCCCGCTGCTCAGCAGGTCGCGCGTGCTGCGGCTGCGGCCGCTCTGCAGGGAGGATCTGAATGCATTGCTCGAGCGGGGGCTTGGGGAGCTGAACGCGGAGGTCTCGGTGGAGGGTCGGGAGTATCTGCTGCGGCTCGCGGGTGGGGACGCGCGAAGGTTGTTGAACGCGCTGGAGATTGCGGCCTCCGGCGCAGGCGCGCAGCGCCTCGAGGTTGCGGACGTCGAGCGGGCGGTGGGGCAGAGAGCTCTACGTTACGGGCGCGAGGAGCACTACGACGTCATCAGCGCGTTCATAAAGAGCGTGCGCGGCGGAGACCCGGACGCCGCGCTGCATTATCTGGCCCGGATGCTCGAGGCGGGTGAGGACCCGGTCTTCGTGGCCCGGCGGCTCGTGATCCTGGCCTCGGAAGACATAGGCAACGCCGACCCGCAATCCCTGCCCCTAGCCGTCGCCGCCGCTCAGGCCGACCAGCTCATCGGGATGCCCGAAGGACGCATCCCGCTCGCCCAGGTGACCACTTATCTGGCTTCGGCTCCGAAGTCCAACGCCGCCTACGCTGCCATCGGTCGCGCCCTCGAAGACGTGCGCCGCGGGTCTGTGCCGGAGGTCCCCCTGCGCCTGCGCAACGCCCCGACAGGGCTAATGAAAGAAGAAGGTTACGGGGCCGGGTACCGCTACGCCCACCACGACGAGCCTGAGGGGATGAACGACCGGTACCTGCCCGACGAGCTCGCCGGGCGCGTCTACTACGAGCCCAAAGTGAGGGGAGCCGAGGCAGAGATCAAAGAGCGGGTCGACCGCTGGCGTGAGGGACGCCGGGCGCGGGAAGTGGAGCCGAACGGATAAGGAGAGCCAGCGGCGCGCCGCTGGCTCTCCGAAAGTGGTGAGGGGCTTATGAGCCGCGGTCTTTGTCGCTCGGAGCTTTATTTGGGGCTGCCAGCGCCCTGTTGATGTACTCTCCCATCCTCCGTACCTCGCCGGCGTCGATGCCGCGGATGTTCTCCTCCTGCTGCCACAGGTTGCTCAGCGAGCGTTCGATCCCTGGATCTCCGCCGGTGAACTCCCTGATGAGCCCCATCCAGCGCCTTGCGAGGGCCTGCACCCGCTCGTTCGAGGGGTCCGTGCCCGCCTCCATCTCGCCGCGAACCTGCTTGATGAGCTTGGCCCACTCGGCCTCCACCTCGCGGATCCTCACCTCGCCGACCTCGTTTCTTCGCTGTTCCAGGTACTCGAGCTGCTCCGGGGTGTAGTACTTGTGCAAACTCTCCGACATCTCGATAACCTCCATGATCGTATCTACCAACCTCTCAGAAGAGGCCTCCTCCCCCGAGCCTAGCCGCGCCGCGACCCTCTCTAGGAGGTCGCAGAGCCTCCGCTGCAGCTCGATCCTCTCTTTCAGCTGCGCCAGATGGAGCTCGACCACCCGCTGCAAAGGAAAGTCCGGCCTCTCCAGACACTCCCGAATCTCCCGCAGATCAAAACCCAGAGTGCGAAGAGACCTGATCCGCTGCAGCCGGACGACGTCACCGGCGGTGTAAAGACGGTGTCCCGCATCGGTACGTCGCGACGGCGAGAGCAACCCGATCTCATCGTAGTAGTGAAGCGTGCGCACGGTGAGCCCCGTCCGCGCGGTCAGCTCTCCCACTCTCCACGCCGTGGGCCGCGAGCCCTCCGCTTCTCTGTGCCGAATGGTAGCGTCCATGCAGAGAGGTTACACCCTCACGTTACGTGACGTTCAAGGGGTTTTCGGCGATATTTCAGAGATCTCGCTCAGGAGTGCTCCAGAGCGCCAGAGAAGTGGGGTAACGAGTACCACGGAGGGTATCGGAGGATATCAAGCCTCGTCGTCCGTTTTCCGCTGATCGCCCGGAGCTGAGAGCTGTCCGCTCTCGCTATCGAGAGGCGTCTTCTCGCTGGTTGCGGGTAGCAGGGCGAGGAAGACATAGGGCTCGAACCAGGTAACGTAGGGGTAGTACCAGTAGTTGGTGGTGAGCTGAAAGCCGATCACGAGCGCCGCCGAGAAGGCGGCGAGCCGCCGCACGGTACGCCGCCGCGGCCAGGCGGCGACGATAAAGGCGAGGAGGACGACGGCGGCCAAGAGCGGTTGCTGCAAAAAGCCGAGTGCGGGGACCTGGTTGAAGATCGTCCACGGTGTCTCCCTGGCGCCCTGGTAGGCGATGGTCTTCTCATAGAAGAGCCTGGCGGCCTCGAACGGCTGACCGTCGAGCAGGAGGACCCAGAAGGTGAGGAGGCAGACGCACAGCCCGCCGAGAAAGAAACGCACGGTGGGACGCCGCTTCGCGCCGTCGTGCATTATCCACAGTGGGCCCAGGATGGCGGGATAGAGCTTGATGGCGAACCCTGCTGCGACCGAGGCGCCGCGCGCGATCGGGGAGGCGACCGTCGCGAGGCCCACCGCCGCCGCTGCCGCCACGACGATGTCGTTGGTGTTGTTGTTCGTCGCGTAGAGGGTGTAGGGGAAGGCGGCCCAGGCGAAGAGGAGGGCGGCGCCTCCTTTCGCTCCGGCCAGCTTCCACCCCGCAAAGAGGAGGGCCAGAGCGCCCACGACAAAGGAGAAGATCGTGAGGGCGTGGGCGGCGGGGAGGAAATCCCACTCCCCCGAGAACCCGAACACCAGGACGAACGGCGCGTAGAGCAGGTAGTTCAGAGGTCCGTAGGTGTCGCCGGTGCCGACATCGGCTGGCATGTTGCCGTAGGGAATGGTGCCTTCCAGGATGCGGTCGGCGCCTACGACCCCGGCGTAGCCGACGTCTATAACGCGGGCGTCGAGGTTGAGGCCGACGACGAGGCCGCCGGCGAGGCCCGCGAGTACGAAGAGGAGCCAGGTCGGGAGGTTGCTCGTCTTCTCCACCCTCTCGCCGACGCCGAAGCCCATGAGCAGGGTGCGCAAGAAGAGGTAGATCAGGGGCGGGTACCACAGAAGGACGGCCTCGTACACGATCCCCTGCCGGAAGAACCCGTGCGAGACGAGGAACCCGAGCAGGGCTACGACGTCCAGATTTCGCAGGGAGAAGAGCCTGTCGGTGCGGATAAAGGCCAGGGCGAAAAGGAGCGCCAGGGGGCCCCACACCCACCAGTAGTTCGCGTGCTTGCCGTAGGCGCCGTACTCACCGCGGGCCATGTGCCAGCCGACCTGATCCCCCACCCATACGTAATCAAGGACCCAGCTGGTGTCGTCGACCTTGACTTTGGCGACCTCTTTGCTCCCTTCGCCCGTCGGCTTGCCGCCCAAGGGGCCGTTCTCCTCGACGTAGAAGTGGACCGTCCACTTCCCTCCGCCGTACTCGGCGTCGGTGCTGTGAGGACCGTGCCGGGAGAGCTCCTCCCGCACCCGCTCGTCGGCGGCGGCCAGCTTCACCGCCTGCTCCTCGGAGAGCGAGGGGTAGGTGAGCTCCTCGGCGACCGAGAGGACCTTCGCCCGCTCTACTTCGCCGGAATCGTCATCCACCCGCAGGTAGGCGACGGCGCTTCCGGAGACCTCCTCTGTGAGGACGACCTGCCACATGTCCGTGGCGGGGTCGTAGCTCGCGGAGGTCTCGACCGTCGGCTTCGAGTGGTACTCCTCCAGTTCGGGCACGAAGCTGGCCTTCTCACTGGCCTCGTGCTCGCTCATCTGCGGGCCCGGCGTGAAACCCGCCGCGAAGAGGAGGAGCAGCAAGAGAACCATCTCCACCGCCGGCGGGCGTTTCGCCGCTCTTCTCACCGCGCCACCCTCCGCGGCGAGAGGAGCAGCAGGCTCCAGAGCACGAGGAGCAGCAGGTTGCGGAGGAGGAGTAGGTCCGGACCCGGGGACCTGAGTTCCAGGAGGTCGTCGTAGTGGATGGGATAGACCTGGGTGGTCGTCCAGCAGACGGCCAGGAAGAGCGCCGAGACGAGAATCCCTGTGACACCTCCGGCGCCCAGCGGCACGAGGGGGAGGAGCCAGATCACGTACTGCGGCGAGAGAACCTTGGAGCCGAGCATGAACGCCAGTATAAGCAACGCCGCGTAGCGTGGGAAAGCTTCGAGCCCGGACCTTCCCGAGCGGTGCTCCCGGTACATGAAAAACGCCGTGACGAGGAGCAACGCGCCTGTAAGCGGCGGGCTGAGCGAGCCCGCGAACTCGGCCCCCCGGCCCCGCACCTCGAGAGCGCCGTACGCGAAGACGATCTCGTTCACCCAGCCGAGCTTCATCAGGACGGAGGCCGCGAGGCTCTCCGCCTGCAGTCCCCGGTTCGCATGGTACGCGAGGCCTTGCAAGAACCCGCCGCCCCCCAAAAGCAGGGCGGGCGCGAAGAAGAGTGCAAGGACCCCGACAAAGACCGCGTAACCGCGCACAGCTCCCCCCCGCCGGGCAAGCGCGAGCGGCACGGTCGCGAGGGCAGGGACGATCTTGGCCGCCGCACCGAATCCCAGGGAGGCGTAGGCCAGAAGCAAATAGCGACCGTTGAGCGTCGTACAGAACGCGGCAATAGCGAGCGCGAGAGCGACGACCGCGTCGTAGCGGGTCGCGGCGACGGGGTAGAGCATGATCGCCGCCGCGGAGAACGTCAGCGCAGGGAAGATCCAGACCCGGAGACCCCGGAGCTTACGGGCCGTCAGCGCCGTCACGACGAGGGTCGCGGCCATAACGAGCGCCATCTCCCAAGAGAACAGGGTTATGTAGCCCGTCTCGTCGGTGCTGAAGAGGGCCGGCACTGCGAAAAGGGGGAGGCTGCCGGGCGGGTACTCGATAAAGAAATCCCGGTAGGGTATCTCCCCGCGCAGGAGGGCTTCTCCGGCCTGACGGTAGATCGAGAGGTCGTTCGAGCCCTCCCTGAGGTACGGTGGGAGCCCCGCGGACAGGGCGAGCAGCCGCCAGCACAAAAAGGCCGCCAGCAGGATGAGCGGCGCCCAGAACAGGAGGGCTCTGTGGGCGGGCGAGTCTTGTGGGCCGAAATGTTCGGCACCCCTGGTATGAACCTTCTTGGGGCCTATCCCCCTTACTCGGAGTCCTCCAGTTCCCAACCGAAGAGCTCGGCGAGGGGTTCGAGGCCCTCAGGGGCGCCGGTGGCGAGCACCGAGTCGCCGCCCCGCAAACTGTAGGTGTCGCGGGGACGGTAGGTCCAGCGCCCGCCGCGGTTCACGGCGAGGGCGAACATGCCGGTCTCGGTCTCGAGCTGCAGATCCTCCAGGGTCTTGCCGTCGGCTGGTGATCCTGGGGAGACGGTCAGCTTCAGGACGACCTCGTCGGATTCGCTGACGGCGGCGGAGAGGACCGGGTGGACCTCCTCGTCGTTCTCCACCATCCAGACCATCTCCATCGCGCAGTCGGCGATGGTCTCGGCGGCGATCGCCAGGTGCAAAAGGCCCCGCAGGCGCGAGGAGTCTTCCATGCGGGGAGCGGCGAGCAGGACCCAGCGTTCGAGGCGGTAGCGCATCTCGTCCATCTCGTCCTCTATGGCGACTACCTCGCGGGCGAGCCCGGCGTCGTAGTAGAGGAGGGCGGAGTACGCGAGCCCCACGGCGACCTCGGAGAGGTTTTTCATCTCGATCAGGATGTCCACCGCCCGCTCGAGCTCGGAGAGCCCGTCCCCGTTCTGCGCGGGTTCAGGAGCCGCCTCCAGTGGCCGGGCGCCGGCGAGCTCGCGTACCTCCGCCACCCCCTCGGGAGGACCCTGCAAAAAGAGAACATCACCCGCCCGGAGCACGTCTTCGGGCTCCACCACGAAGTCCCACTCGTCGTCCCTGCGTATGGCTATGGGGCGCATCCCGGTCTCCACGGGCAGGTCTACCTCTCCCAGCGACCGCCCGTCCAGGGCGCTCTCGGGGTGGATGCGTACCCGCGAGGGGATCTCCTCGGCCTCGGGGATGTCGTGCAGGAGCTCCGGCGGGATGCCGAGCCTCTTGACGACGATCTTGGCGATGTCGTTGGCAGCGTTGCCGATCTTCTCTATGTCTTGAACAACCTGGAGAATCCCGGCCATCTGTTCGGCGTCGGCGTGGCTCCTGGCGGCGAAGATGGCAAGGCTGCGCATGTCGAAGACGAGGTCGTTTAGAAGCGCCTCGAGCCTGAAAACCTCCTCGGAGAGGTCCTCCGAGTTATAGAAGATGGCGGCGTAGGCCAGGTCCACCATCAGCTCCGAGGTGTTCTTCGCCTCGGTCAGCATGTCCTTGAGGTTGCTCGGGCGGGTGTCGCGCATCTCTCTCTAACCTACCAATCCGAAGACTCTGAGGGCTATTATAAGGCTGATGAAGCCCAGGAGGTCCACCGCGGCGGTGATGATCGGAATACCATAGGTATCCGGGTCGAGACCGACCCTGTAGCTGACTATCGAGCCGTAGTAGGCCGCGAAGGCGGCGGCGGTCGTCGCGATAAGGCCTGCAAGCGTGCTTATGCCGACCATCGTAAGGAAGCCGGGGCTCGCGTCTGCCGAGAATAGGGCCACGGTGACCACGTGCGCCGCCCCCCCGATAAAGACGTAGACGCCGGTGGCGAAGATGTAGATCAGGGTGAAGTCCCTGAAGGTGTCCACGGGCGGTATCCCCCGGGGGGCCAGGAGCCCCAGGTGGATCTTTGAGGAGAGCCGGCTGGAGAGCATGCCGCCCAGAGCGCCGCCCTCCTGGAGAAAGGCCGGCAGGAGCGTGCTCAGGGCCAGGAGTGTAAAGAACTGCTCCTCGCGATCCTGGAGGGCGACCCCGACGAGGATGGTCACCGTCCCCGTCATGGCCAGTATCGGCAGGCTCTCGGCCAGGATGCGCCTGAGGGAGGGGGCGCCGATCCGGAACGCGGCGGCTACGACCGCTACGGCGACAACGACAAGGGCGACCGCGAGGGCGTTCGAGAAAACGGGTATGCCGATAAGGTACGTCGCCACCACGAGCGCGGGTAGGGTCAGGATGTCGCCGCTGGCGGTGATCATGGGCGCGGCAATGTTGTCCATGTCCCAGCCTCGCGCAACGCTGAGGCGGGCCACCAAGACGGTGATGCCCAGCAGGAGCACGCCGGCCATCACCCCGCCCACAGTAGAGATCACCACGTAGTCGAAGACCGAGAGCTCGGTCCTGACCCCGAGAAAGTCGCACAGCAATCTAGCCATGAACGCCAGAAAGACCCCGGAGATGAGCGAGAGCACGGCCGCCGCCTGCACGTTCTCCGCGAGGACCCCACGCCTCAAATTGAAGCTGAAGAGGCCGGTCTGTATGGCGGTGGAGAGCCGGCTGCCCATCGCCCCGAA
>JALYGY010000088.1 GCA_030776865.1 Actinomycetota bacterium
ACCACGCCCTCCGTTGCGGCCAGACCGAAGGCGCTGCCGCCGGTCAGCAGCAGGGCGTGAGTCCTCCTCACGGTCCCCGTGGGACCCAGGCGATCCGTCTCGCGGGTCCCTGGCGAGGAGCCACGCACATCCACCCCCACGACTGCGTAGGGCTCCTCGAAGAGGACGGTCGTGCAGCCGGTCAGGCCCTCGCGGTCGGTGGCGTGGCCCACGAGCACACCGGGCACGTCGCAGAGGTTACCGAACACGGGATTCTAGGAGTCCGGGTCCTGGGGGGACTCCGGCAGCTCCCACTCGTCCGTATCGGCTGGCGTGATGCCGGGATTGTCGCGGGCGAGGCGTCCGAGCGGGACGAGCTCCCCGTCGGCGCGATCCGGGCCAAACCGCACGAAGACGGAGTCCTTGACCACCGAGTAATCCACGACCTTGCCCTCTCGCTCGCCGAGCTTGACGGTAGAGTTCTTGAAGGGCGCCCGCTCCTTGAACTCCTTGTAGGCGTCGTGCTCGTAGCGCATACAGCACTTCACCTCACCGCAGCAGCCTATGATCTTCTCGTTCGGGGTCACGCCCTGCTGCTTGGCGAGCCGCACGTTCACCGGTCCCATGTTCCGCGCCCCGCTCCAGGTTGCACAGCACAGCGGCAGACCGCACGTGTCGCACCCGCCCGCGTCCCCCGACCGCTCGATAAAGCGGAACCGCCGGAGCACCACCTTGGCGTCGTAGGCGCGCTCGAGGCCGCTCTGGACCGGAAGGAGATCCAGGTCCTTCTCGTCCGTCTGGTACTTGACCTCGACGTAGTCGCCGCTCAAAGAGACGTCACAGCCGATAAACTGGACCTTCTCTATCTTGTGATCCCGGGCGAGCTTCTGGGCCTCCGTGCGGATCTCGCGCGCGAGCTCCCTGTGCTCGTCCTCCTCCCTGACGTCTTTTTCTGTGACGAGCCGAAGTATGTCGTAGGGCTGCGTGTACGGCTCGCGGCGTCTGGGCGTCAGGGTGACGCGCCCGATGAACTCCCCGACCTCGGTCGCGACGACCACCCTGTAGCCGACCCGGAGGTCGAGGTCCCTGGCGTAGCAGAGCCTCGGGGTCGTCCACCCCGGGATGCGGACGTCGACGAGCCGCGGGAGGGTTCGAGTACTCTCCGCCGTATCCGCGATAACGTCACCTCCAGGATCGCCTCCGGGGAGACATTATACGCAAGGGCAGCCCGCGCTTCCCCCAAATGCAGGGCGGCACCCACCCAATCCGCCCCCGGATACTCTTCGGCCAGGCTTCGGATCTCCTCTACCCGGTCCACGTTGGTGGCGAGTTCCGGCGCCCCGGCCTCGATCGCCGCCGCGTCCCGGTACGTCAGCGCGAGCAGCTCCAGAGCCTCCCGCACCGCCCCGTCGCGCGCCGCGCGACCGGCGCGCTTCGCTCCCTCTCTGGCTCGCCTACTCGAAGGCTCCTCGAACTTCCTCAGGAAAGCTGCCTCCTTCGCGGAGCCCACGGCCTCCGCCCGCGCCGTTATCTCCTCGACCGCCCGGCTACGCTCCTCGAAATCACCGAACAGAGCGAACCCCACCCCGAAGATCGCCCCCCGCAGTTCTTCGAGCTCCCTTTCCTGCGCGTAGCGCAGCGAGAGCCCGACGCTCCCCCGTCCGAGGGCTGCGGCGAGATCCGGTTTTTCCACGCCCCTCTCGTCGAGGAACCTCGCCACCGCGTTCGTCGGGACGGGGTTGAAACGCACCGCCCGGGCGCGGGAGAGGATCGTGGGCAGCACGCCCTCGCGCGAGGCCGCCAGCAACACGAAGACCGCCTCTCCCTCGGGCTCCTCCAGCGTCTTCAACAGGGCGTTCGCCGCCTGGACGTTGAGGGTGTCCGCCTCGAGGATGAACACCCGCCGCGCCCCCTCGAACGGCCGGCTCGCCGCGAGGCGCACCACCTCCCGCACCTGCCCGATCGTCGTGAAAGCCCCCTCGGGCTCTATCTCCGAGAGATCCGGGTGCAGCCGGCGCCGCGCCCGATCGTCGGCGGCCGCGTCCCCACCCGCGACCAGCGCCGCCCCGAACCTCCGCGCCACCGTCCGCTTGCCTACCCCCTGCGGTCCGTAGAAAAGGTAGGCGTGGGTTACCTCCCTGCCCTTCAAGTCCCTCTCGAGCAGCCGCAGCGCCGCCTCGTTGCCGAGTATGCCGCTAAAAGTCTCCACAAAGCCTCAACCGCCAGTATATTGCAGCCTCCGGATCTCCCCTACCACCAGCTCCGCCAGTTCCGCCGGCGAGCGGGTCGCGTCGAGAACCTCTATCCTTTCCGGCTCCAGATGCACCAGCTCCTCGAAGCCCTCCTCTACGCGCCGCACGAAATCCTCGCCGCCCCTCTCGATCCTGTCGAGCGGCGCCCCGATGGCCCGCGCGCGACGTTCCCGCTCCGCCGCGTCGAGGCGCAGATAGAAGGTCTTGTCCGGCACCACGGTTCCGACGGCCCGAGCGTTCAGCTCGCGTACGGCCTCCACTCCGAGCTCCCTGCCGAAGCCCTGGTAGGCCAGGCTCGAGTCGAGGTACCGCTCACAGACGACGTTCTCGCCGCTCATCAAGCGCGGCAGTATACCCCTGCGCGCGTGATCCGCCCGAGCCGCCGCGTAGAGGTAGGCCTCGGTCCAAGCGTCCATCTCGATCCCCGGGTCGAGCACCAGCTCCCTTATGCGCTCGGCGACCGGGGTGCCCCCGGGTTCTCGGGTGAAGTGCGTCGGAGGATCGGCGAGGAGTGGCTCGAGGGCGCGCACCAGGGTAGATTTGCCAGAGAAATCCGGCCCCTCGATCGTTACGAAGATGCCGCGCGAGACCGCGCCCCTAGGCCGCGGCGCGGCGGAGTGCGTGGCGCTCGGCGGCCAAGACGTGAGCCTCGAAGAGCTTCCGGTGCTCGGGGCCGGCGTCGCGCATCGCCTCGGCGTGCCACTGCACCCCGATCATCCACCGCTTCGACAGGTCGGTCGATTCGACCGCCTCGATCACCCCGTCGGGAGAAGAGGCGACCGCGACGAGGCCGGAAGCCAGGTCTTTTACCGCCTGGTGGTGATAGGAGTTGACCTTGAGCTCGGCGGTACCTATGATCCCCGCGACCTTCGAATCCCCATCCACATGAACCTCGTGCGTCGGCTGCCACTTGGGCGTCTCCTGACGATGCCCGAGCAAGACCATGTGATCCATCTGCGTGGGAAGATCCTGATACAGCGTCCCGCCTAGAGCCACGTTGAGGATCTGCATCCCCCGGCAGATGCCGAAGATCGGAACCTTGCGCCTCAGGGCGTGCTCCAGCAGAGCTATCTCGAACGCGTCCCGCTCCGGGATCGTGACGCCGAGCTCGGGGACGCGCTCCTCGCCGTAGTAACCAGGATCTAGGTCGCTCCCGCCACTCAAGAGCAGACCGTCCATCCCTTCGAGAAGAGCCTCAGCCGCCCTGGGCTCCACCACCGGCGGTAGTACAACCGGAACCCCCCCGGCCTCCGCCACGCCCTCGACGTAATCGAAGTCCGCCCGCACGAACCTGCCCAGAGGCCGTTGCGCCAAGCCGTCTACGTCTTGTTTTATAGTTGCCGTTACGCCTATTACCGGGGCCAAACCTCGATCACCTTCTAAATTAACGTTTTCTTCATTTATCTTAACTATAGTGCGGCGGAATAGCAAACCACCGCTGCCAGGATCCAGAGCAGGGCGTAGCCGCTCGCGCGGACGTAGGCTGGGGGTTGGTACCGCGGGGGCTCGGCCGCTCCATCGAGGGCGAGCCTGCCCTCTATGTGGTGGACTTCTCCAGTTCCTGTGCGCCCTCTCGCGATGGGCGTTCACCCCCCTCCTCCTTGCGTTGCTCCACTTTTTTGGGGCAGTCCATATTAATGCAGGTGACCCAGGGCCGCCGCTTGCCTATCACCTTTATCTCCGGCGAGCCGCAGGCATCGCACTGCGTGCCAAGGGGGATTATGTCCCCCCTTTGTGGAAGAGGAAAGGTCGTGCGGCACTCCGGGTACCCCTCGCAGCCGGCAAAGCGCTTGCCGCTCTTGCGGTTGCGGCGGACGAGAAGGTTCCTGCCGCAGTTAGGGCAGGGTCCAAGGATCTCGTCGCCGCGGATACCGTTCCAGACGATATCCGCGAACTCTTCTTCGGATCTCGTCAGGTGCTCATAGACCCGGCGCAGGACGTCGCGGGACTCGTCCACCACCGAGTCCTTGCTGATCCTGCCCTCCGAGATGGCGTCCATGCTCCTCTCGAGCTCGGCGGTCATCTCGTGGGTGGCAATCTCCGAGGCGAAGTGTTTCAGGGCCTGGGCCACCGCCAGGCCGGTCTCCGTGGGCACGATCGGGTCGTCGTGCACGTAGCCGCGGTCGTAGAGGTTCTGGATGATGTTCGGGCGCGTGGCCTTGGTGCCAAGGCCCAGATCCTCCATGAGCTTGATAAGCCGGCCCTGCCCGAACCTGGCCGGCGGCTGCGTCTCCTTGGAGAGCACTTCGGCCTCGACGACCCCGACCACTTGGCCCCCGCTCAAAGCGGGAAGCTCCTCGTCCGCCCTGCGAGCGTAGGGATAGACCCCGAGCCAACCCTCCTCCGTCACGACCGTCCCGCTGGTGACCAGCGGCTCCCCGCCGGACTCAAAGCGCAGCGTGGTGCGCAAGGTCCTCGCCGGATCCGAGAGGGTGGCCAAAAAGCGCCGGACGACGAGCTGGTAGATCTTCCACTGGTCATCGCGCAGCGCCTCTCTGGAGGCGCGCCCCGTCGGGTAGATCGGGGGATGGTCCGTGGTCTCCCTTTTGCCGCGGGTGGGCGAGAGCTTCCCCGCGCCGAGAAGCTCCTCAGCGTACTTCCCCGCCCCCTCTACCCGCTGGAGGTAGACCAGGATCTCCCGCAGGTCGAGCGAGCGAGGGTAGACGGTGTTGTCCGTACGGGGGTAGGAGATGTAGCCGTCGGTGTAGAGATCCTCGGCGATGCGGGCCGCCCTGGAGGGTCTGATCCCGAGCCTTGCCGCCTCGGTCAGAAAACCCGTCGTGTTGAACGGCGTCGGGGGTGGCCGGGTGGCCGACTTCTGCTTCACCTCCGTCACCGTGGCGGTCTGTGTAAGGTTCTCTATCGCCTCGCGGGCGGCGGCCTCCCTCTTGAAGCGCCCGTGCGCATGGTGCACGACGAACGGTCCGCCGCCGTTTCGGAGGGTTGCGTGGAGCTCCCAGTAAGGCTCGGGAACGAACGCCCGCCGCTCACGCTCGCGCTCGGCGATGAGCACGAGGGTGGGGGACTGGACCCGCCCGACCGACAAAAAGGCGTTCCCGTAGCGCTTCGTCGCCCGCGAGACCCAGCGGGTCAGGGTGGCGCCCCAGATCAGGTCTATATCCTGCCGCGCCGCACCGGCGTCCGCGAGTTCTCTGGACACCTCGACGAGGTTCTCGAAGGCGCGGGTTACCTCGCCCTTGGTGAGGGCCGAGAAGCGAGCGCGCTCGACGTGGTCCATCAGCTTCGGATTCGCCTCGAAGGCAAGGCTAAGGGCCTCGACCCCGATCAACTCCCCCTCCCGGTCGAAGTCCGTGGCGATGACGACCCTGTCGGCCTTTTTCGCCAGCGACTTGACGGCGTCCGCCACGCCCTTCTCGGAGACCGCCTTGAGGATCTTCGCGTCTATGAGCTCCGAGGGCTCGACCTTCTGCCAGTTGGAGTACTCCTCCGGGTACTCGGGGTTGAGCACGTGCCCCTTGAGGCCGACCGAGACGCACTCCTCGCCCTTCCAGGTGAAGGTGTGGTGCGGGACGCTGCGGTGCTTGCCGTCCTTTACGGAGTCCTCCGCCAGGAACTGGGCGA
>JALYGY010000089.1 GCA_030776865.1 Actinomycetota bacterium
GGGATGCGCCTCTTCGTCGCCGAGTACGCCATCGTCACGCTGCTGGCCGAGCCGGGATCGGTGCCGAGCATACTGCCCGGAGGCGAGGCGCTGGCCTGGGTCTCTTCCTGGGTGTGGGTCCCGCACATAGGCCTCTTCTTGTTCTTGGGGCTGCTGTTCCCCAACGGTCGACCGCCTTCGACCCGCTGGCGGCCCTTCGCGTGGGTCGTTGGGGTGGTGGTCGTGGTGGGGACGGTGGCGGTGGCTCTCTATCCGGAGACGGCCGCAGGGTTCGACCTCGCCAATTACCCTATCGGCATTGAGGTCGCGACAGCGGTCGTAAACCCGGTCGAGACGATCTTGTACACCCTTGCGCTCGTGGTAACGGCATCCTTGGTGACCCGGCTGCGGCACTCTAAAGGGGTAGAGCGCCAGCAGGTCAAGTGGTTCGCCTACGCGGTGGTGGTGCTGGCCATAAGCGCCATCCTCGCGTACGTGGTCTCCGAAATCACGGGCATTCGTTGGTTGGGATGGGTCAGCTCCGTGCTGGTGGTGGTCGGCGTCGTGGGCTTGCCGGTCGCGGTGGGCATAGCGATCTTACGCTACCACCTCTACAACATAGACCTCATCATAAACCGTACCCTCGTCTACGGTTCGGTCACCGCGGTGCTCGCGGGCCTCTACTTCGGCAGCATCGTCGTGCTCCAGTTGCTCTTCCGCGCTTTGACCGGCGAGGGATCCCAGCTCGTGGTAGTTGCCTCCACCCTGGCGATAGCCGCCCTGTTCAACCCTTTGAGGCGCCGCATTCAGGGCTTTATCGACCGTAGCTTCTACCGCAGGAAGTACGATGCGGTAAAGACGCTAGAGGCCTTCTCGGCCAGGCTGCGTGAGGAGACGGACCTCGACGCCTTGAGCGACGAACTCGTCGGGGCCGTGAGGGAGACGATGCAGCCAGCACACGTCTCGCTGTGGTTGCGCCCTAATACCGCCCTGAAGGGGGAAGAGGGATCCGGAGCACCGCGCGGGTGAAACGGCGCCAGCGATTGACGCGCGGCAGCTGCGGTGATCATCGAATTCTCGGGACCACAGGGGAACCCGGAGCACCCCCTACACTTCTCTGTAAGAATAATGATCGGAGACGGCACGGAAAACATTGCTGCTTGCGCTACAAAGCAGACGGCATCGGAGAAACGCTCCGTGAGGACGAGGAGAGCGAGTGAACGGCAGATGCCGGGGGCGGTAAGTCGTAAAGAATTCCTCAGGCTCGGTGGAGTCGGGATCGCCGGTGCGGCGCTTCTAGGTGGGGCGGGCTGCGGCGGGAGCCGGGATGGTAACAAGGAGGCCGTCAGGTTCTTTACCTGGACCGAGGAGACGACCACCCAGGAGAGGGCGGTAACGGAGATACAGGTCGATAGGTTCGAGGAGCAACGGCCGAAATACAGCCTTGAGCGCGAGGCTATACCCTTCGATGATATCCGCAAGGTCATACAGACCAGACTGAGATCCGATGAGCCTCCGGACGTCTTCTCCTACGACACGGGTCCAGGTTTCGGCGGTGTGCTGGCCGACGCTGGACTCCTTTATTCCCTGGAGAAGGCCTACCAACGGAGAGGCTGGGGCATCTACGACTGGGCCAAGCAGCGCGCCACCTACAACGGCACGCTCTATGGCGTCCCCGATCAGGTGGAAGAGATAATCGTCTACTACAACAAGGACTTGGTGCCCGAGGTGCCAAAGACCGTCGGAGAGCTCCGAGGGTTTGCTGAGGAGCTCAAGCTGCGGGGAACCATTCCTCTCGCCTTCGGGAATCGGGAGCAGTACCCCGCCGGTCACATGTTCAGCGTCGCAGCCAGCAACGTGCTGGGCCGGCAAGGACTAGACAACATCCTCTATGGGAACGGGCGGTGGGATGTCCCTGAGGTGGTCGAAGCCATCGACCTGATGTTCAGAGACTTTGTGGAGAGCGGTTACTATCCCCAGAACGTAAACGCCGTAACCTACGACGAGGCCAGCGCTCTGTTCTATTCCGGCGAAGCCGCCATGCTACCGACCGGCACGTGGCTCGTCCCGGAGATGGTCCAGGCTGTCCAGAACTTCGAGGTAGGGTTTTTCCCGTTCCCTTCCATAGAGGGCTCGAGCATCTCGCCCCCGGCCGGGGTGGGAGCCGGGCTGTTCGTGGCCGCGGACGCGAGGAATACCGAAGGGGCGATCGATTTTATCGATTATCTGCTGGAGGACAGCACCGCCCGCCTGGCTATCGAGAAGCTAAACGTGATCCCCGCCCACCCGGTCGACACGGGGGGGCTCGAAGTCTCCGAGCTCTTCAAGCAGGTCCTCGCGGACCTCTCGAAATCGCCGGAGGCGGCAGCCTTCGGTTACAACATCGACGTGCTGGCCCCGCAGAACTTCAACGAGGTGATGTATGTCGGGTTCCAGAAAGTCGTAAACGGCACGAGATCGCCCGAAGACCAGGCAGTGGCGTTACAGCGATCATGGGAGGAGGCGAAAAGGGCGGGAAAGACGCCGACGCAAGAACAAGGCTGATCTCATGAAGAGAGCTATCCGGAAATGGGGAGATGCACGAGTCGCTCGCGACCCTACCCCACACCGTCGGCAAACTTCGGTAGAAGCAACGCAGACAAACCGCGGAGCGAAGGTCTGAATGTTGCTCGACGTCTACACCTCTAACGATCGCCGACACCCAAAGAAGCCGGACGCACGCCTGGGGGCTGCACAGTAAGGATAGCCGTTTCTACGCGCGAGATCGAGGTCTCGGAGTTTTGTAAAGAGAGGCGGATGGTGCGGTCAGAACCCGACAAGAGGGAGCAGAAGATGTTTGAGGTAGTGGTAGTGGGTGGTGGGCCTGCTGGGGTGACGGCGGCTCTGCGTGCACGCGAGCTGGGCGCAGAAGTGGCGCTGGTCGAACGCGGGAACATGGGCGGCACCTGCACCAACGATGGCTGTGTCCCGACCCGCGTGCTCGCCAGGGCCGCACGGCTCGTGCGCGACGCGGAGCAGTTCGCTCGATACGGGCTCGAGGGCGAATCGCCCGAAGTGAACTTCGCCCGGCTACTGAACCGTACGCAGCACGTCGTGTACGCGATCCACGAGAAGAAGCAGCTGCGGGGTCAGCTCGAAGCGGCAGGCGTGCGCGTGTTCGACCGTGCAGGAGAGGCTCGCTTTCTCGACGCGCATACGCTCGCGCTCGACGGAGAGAATCTGCGAGGCGAAAGATACATCCTCTGCGCCGGTGGCCGCGCGCGGCGGCTACCCTTCCCCGGTAGCGAGCACACCCTGACCCACAGCGACGTCTGGTATATGGAGGACCTACCCCGCTCGGTAGCGGTGGTCGGCGGGGCCGCGACGGGGTGCCAGCTGGCCTCGGTGTTCAGGGCGTTAGGCTCGCGGGTGTGGTTGCTGGATGTCGCGCCGCGGCTGCTGGGAGCCGAGGACGAGGTCGTGTCACACGGGGTGGCCGAGGCCTTCGGAGAACAGGGGATCGAGATCATCACCGGCATAGGGGGCATCGAGAAGGTTGAGAGAGGGGATGGGTACCTCCGGCTCTTCTACTCAACGGCCGGCGAGGCGCGTTGGCTAGACGCGGAGGCCGTCGTGGTTGCGGTCGGTTGGCCCGGCAACGTGGAGGGGTTGAACCTGGAGGCCGCGGGCGTGGAGGTCGAGCGCGGCCACGTTCGCGTGGATGACGCCCTGCGGACGAGCGCACCGCACGTCTTCGCCGCGGGGGATATAACGGGGCGCATGATGTTGGTGCAGAGCGCCACCTACGAGGGCAACCTCGCCGCCGAACAGGCCGTGCTGGGCGGAGAGCATGGATATCGACACACCATCGTGCCGCACGGGGGCTTCACCGATCCGGAGTACGGCAGCGTTGGCCTTACCGAGAGCCAGGCGCGACAGGCGTACGACTGCGTCGCGGCGGTGGTGCCTTACGAAGAGCTGGACCGCGGCGTCATCGACGGGCGCACGAAGGGCTTCTGCAAGCTCGTCGTGGACCGCCCGTCGCGGCTCATCCTGGGTGCGCACATCGTGGGCGAGCAGGCCGTGGAGGTCGTCCAGATCGTGGCGACGGCGATGCGGGCCAGGATGCCCGTGGAGCAGCTGGCGGACGTCGAGTTCGCTTACCCGACCTTTACATCGATCGTTGGGCTCGCGGCTCGCCGGATCCTCCGTAAACTGGGCCTCGTGGCCGTCTCGCTTCGCTGGGGCATACCCGAAGGAACGACCGGGGCCGAATGGGAGCACGGCGACGGATGAGCCCGCAGCGGCCGGCGACGCGAGGCTTTCGCCGAAGAAGGTCCGGACGCCCGTGCACCGTCCCCCCGTTTAGGGGTATGCTGCCCGGTTATGAATAGGCGAGGAGTATCGTACTCTCCTTCTCGCTTCACGGATAGGAGAGCGGGTTGAAGGGCAGGCTATGATCAGACTCAAGACCGGCACGGTGGCGGTTGCGATCGCCGTGGTGACGCTGTTTCTTCTTGCACTCATCCTCGCGCGAGCACAGGGCAAGCTGCCCGTGCTGGCCCTCGATCTCACCGAGCATCTCTTCGGGATCGTGCTCGCGGTGTTTGTCATCGAGCGGATGCTCGCCTGGCGCGAGGAACGCCGATGGCTAGCTGCAAAGAACTGGCTCTACATGATCCTGCTCGAGACCATCGATGACCTCCTCAAGGAACTGCTCCCCACAACGGTTCCTGATAAAGAGAGGGGCTTAGAGAGCCAAGGGGAGATCACCGTCTACGAGGTGAGCGGCGAGCGGGTCCACTTCGGCTAGGTCGTCGCTTACAGCCCGCTAAGGCTGTTGGTTGGTCCGGAGGAGAGGGAGCTGCAGTCCCACATCCGCTCTTACGTTGAGAGGGTGGGACCGCCGCGATACGCGGATCTAGCCAGGGCGGCTCTATCCGATGCCCGGGAGCAGATAAGGGACATGTTGGCCTCTTCGGG
>JALYGY010000090.1 GCA_030776865.1 Actinomycetota bacterium
TATTAAGAAATTTTAAGAAATTGGTAAAAAGTACGGTGAATGGTGTTGACATTGGGGATCAAGAGTGAAAGAATGCAGCGCGAGGTAGTCTTCGGATGTATAGGAGGTAAAGAGTTGAGGAAGATAATGCTGTTGGCGGCGATGGTAGCCATGGTGCTGGCCGCCGCGGCCCCCGCGCTCGCCCAGAGCGTGGATACCGGCGACACGGCCGGCGACGATCAGGTAAACCAGGGCGATACGGCCGTCTTCAACGCCGTCTGCCAGAACATCCTCGGCGAGTTTGCGGCCACAACGGGTCAGTACGGTGGGGATGTGGACATCGATGCTGTTGGTGGGGACGATGCGGCGGTGGTTGCTGAGATAGCCCAGGAGCAGAACGTCTCTGTTGAGCAGGTCAACGAGTGTCTGAACAACTTTGCGGCCACGGCCACGGCCACCGCTCCTGCTACAGCTACAGCCACGGCGAGCGCTACGGCTGCTGCTGCTGCGCAGTACGCCAGCCCGACGGCTACGGCCACGGCCACGGCGCTTCCGCCTACCGGTGGACCGGTGCCATCCTCTAGTGGGGCGCTGGCGCTTGGAGCGGGAGCGTTGCTGGTAGCAGGAGGGTTGCTGGCTCGCAGGATCGTTAGGTAAGCAACCGGGCACTACTACGGCTTTAGCACTACGGCTTTAGAGGCGGGTCCCTTTTGAGGGGCCCGCCTTTTTCGTGCCTGCCGGCTTCCGTCACGGATCTCGCCCCGTCACGGATCTCGCCCTGAGGTTTGTTCAGCAAGCGCTTCAAAAGGTGCCATAAGGTGCTGAACAAACGTGCGGCCTCCCGTATGACGCTGCGGCAAGAGCCTACGCGACGTTCGCGCCCGCTCATTTCTCCTGCAAGATGTCGCTTTTACGATAAACGAACGTCTCTAGCCCGATAATCGGTTAGTATTAGGCTACCGGCAACATCCGGTGGCCCTTATACGAGCGAGAAGAGGTAGAGCCCGTGGGTATAGCCGTCGTATCCCTGATCATTTTGGTCGTGATCGCGTTGATCGCCATCCCGATCCTCATGCGTGTCTTCGGCGAGGCTGCGAGGCGCAACCCGAACAGACCAGAGGGCGAGGGTAGCGATGAGGTAGGAGACCGCGACCGCAGTTCCGGACCTGGCAGAGAGTGATAAAGGCTTCAGGTCTCAGGCATCAGCCGTCAGGAAGATCGCTGCGAGGTAGAACCGCTTGGCGTCGAAACACTAGCCAGTGGCTACTGTAAACGCGGAGATGGCTGCGGCGGTGGCGAGCGAAAACATTGCCGCCATGACTCGTAACCTGATAGCTGAAACCTGATACCTTCTAATCCAACAGATCGCGCAGTCCTGCGGCGTGAGGACTGCTCTTTATCTTGGCGAGCGCCGTAAGCTGTATCTGGCGGATGCGCTCCCGGGTGACGTCGAACCGCTCGCCTACCTCCTCCAGGGTCTTGGGTTGGCCGCCGGTAAGGCCGAAGCGGTACTCGAGCACCATTCGCTCCCTCTCGGGTAGGCCGTTCAGGGCCTCGCGCATCCGGGCCTTGAGCAGTGAGGACTTCGCCAGGTCGTGTGGGCTCTCGGATTCCTCGTCGGCGATAAAGTCCCCCAGCTCCGAGGAGTGATCCTCACCGACCGGGGTCTCCAGCGAGATCGAACGCCGGCTCACGCGCCGGATGCGCACTATCTCCGCGGCCTCGACCTCCATGAGGCGGGCTACCTCCTCGTCGGAGGGGTCGCGGTTCAACTCGGCGGCCAGAGACCGCTGGATGCGGTAGTACTTGTTGATCTTTTCGACCATGTGAACGGGGACGCGGATGGTGCGTCCCTTGTCGGCGATAGCGCGGGTGACGGCCTGCCTTATCCACCAGGTGGCATAGGTCGAGAACTTGAAGCCCTTGCGGTAGTCGAACTTCTCCACCGCTCGCATAAGCCCGATGTTGCCCTCCTGTATCAGGTCCAGAAGCGAGACGCCCCGGCCCGCGTACTTCTTGGCGATCGAGACGACGAGTCGCAAGTTCGCTTTGGTGAGGTGCGCCTTTGCGCGCCTGTCTCCCCGCTCGATACGCCGCGCCAGGTAGACCTCCTGAGTCTTGGTGAGGAGGGGCGTCTTGCCGATCTCGTCCAGGTACATCTGGACTGCGTCCCCGGTGTAACGGCTCTTGAGGTCGCCTTCGAGAACCTCTTCGACGAGCTGTACGTCCTCCTCCTCGTTAAGGGTCTCGGCGAGAAAGCCGGTGTCCACTATCTCGACGCCGTGTTCGCGCAGAAGTCCGTAGACCTGCTGGATCTCGTCGGTCGAGAGGTCGACCTCCTGCAAGAGATCGAGGACCTCGCTGGACTCCAGGGTGCCGGTCTCCTGGCCGGCCTCGAAGAGTTCCTGTATCTCGTCTATGTCCCGCAGATCGCGCTGGGGCTGCAAGAAGCTCTCCTCTGGGCTGAAACCCTTCTGTAGCCTGAACGTAATATATCTGAAAAAGGTCAAGAATCAATTTAACATCCAATACCGTGCAGCCGGCGGCGGAAGAAAGGCAAAGATAGTAATGGGCCTTAGAAACATGTATCGGGTGTTCAGAGAGACCCGTGATGCGGCCAGGCGGGAGGCGACGCTCGCCGTCACCGGGGACTCCCCCCGGGCGGCCGAGATCGCCGCGCGGCTCGGCGCGCAGAGGGGCGTCAAAGGGGCGGAGGTCATCCTCGCCCTCTCGGGGGACACGCTCACGCTCTCCGGGGAGGCCGTCGAGGACCCGGGCGAGATCCCGGTGTCTTTGACGGATGCGGAGCTGGTGCCCCGCATCGTGCGCGCGCTGGACGAAGACTACCTTGTCCCGCTCGCGAAGGGCTACCCGCCGTTCAGGCGGGCCGTCTGCGAGGAGCTCATCCGCAAGAACGCCCGCCAGAACGCCGTGGTCGGAGCCCTGCCCATCCCCGGCGCGGACATGCCGGTCATGACCGCGAACCAGGCCCGGATGGTCTTGAACATCGCCGCCGCCCACGACGAGGAGCTCTCGCTCGAGAGGGCGCGCGAGCTTCTCGGGGTGCTGGCCGCGGGCTTCGGGCTGCGGGCGCTCTCCAGGCAGGTGGTGAAGCTGATCCCGATCGGTGGCTGGGCGGCCGCCGCGGCCATCGGCTACGCGGGCACCGTGGCGATGGGCCGGGCTACGGTGCTCTACTTCGAGCGTGGCAAGCAGAAGCTGGGGGAGGGGGAGATCTACGAGATAAGGCAACGCGCCGTCGAGGAGGCTAAAGATTTCGTCTCCCGCCTCCGCCGGAGTCGGTGAACCTAACTCGGCGACCTGACCATACGGTCGTTGCAATATAATACTTTGCATGTTCTCCCTCGTGTGGCGGGCACTCTCGGGCGTGCGAACCGTAATCCATGAGCTGCGAAAGCTGGGCGTCAGGGTCTTTCTCGCGCTGACCGCGCTGCAGGCCGCGCTGGTGGGGATCCTGGCGGCGATGGCCGAGTTCCGCAAGCGCCGGCGCGCAAGGAGCGAGGGGTTTCCGTGGGAGGATCGGCCCGAGGTAGAGCTCGAGTCCGGCCACACCCGGCTCAAGCTCTACCCGTACGGGGTCCGGCTCTACGAGGCGATGCTCGAGGAGATCGAGGGCGCCGAGCACAAGATCTTCGTCGGCACGTTTATCTGGAAGGGCGATGAGGTGGGTCGGCGCTTCGTGGATGCCCTCGCGAAGAAGGCCCGCGAGGGCATCCAGGTGTGTGTCATCTTCGACGGGCTGGCGAACGTGGTCGTGCCCCCTTCGTTCAAGCGTTTTCCGGAGGAGATCCACACGCTCCACTTCCGGCCGCTCTGGGGGCCGATGGAGCTCGTGAACCCGCTCAACGTCTTCAGGTACCACCGCCACATGATGGCCGTGGATGGGCGGGTAGCCTTCCTGGGCGGCTACAACATCGGCTCTCTGTATGCGGTGGGCTGGCGTGACACGCACGTCAGGGTAAGGGGCCTCGCAGCCCGCGAGGTGGAGAACGACTTCGTGGACTTCTGGAATGTTCACCGTACCCCCGACCTCCCCAAACTCGAGTACACCGGGGGGCGCGACTGGAACCCGGCCACCGTCTTCCACCGCAACGACCCGTACATGCGAATCTTCCCGATCCGGGCCATGTACCTTGAGGCCTTAGACCGGGCCGAGGAGCACGTCTACTTCACCCACGCCTACTTCATCCCCGACCGGGCGATGCGGGCCGGCCTTGCCGAGGCGGCGAAGAGGGGGGTGGACGTCCAGATTCTCTTGCCGGAACACTCGAACCACGTAACCGCCGACTGGCTCGGCAGGCGCCACTTCCACGAGCTGCTGCAAGCGGGTGTGAGGATATTTCGCTACAGGCAAATCATGATCCACTCCAAGACCGCCACCATAGACGGCGTCTGGTCCACGGTGGGCTCGGCGAACATAGACCGCTACAGCCTCCTGGGCAACTACGAGATAAACCTCGAGGTCTACAGCCGCCGCTTCGCGGCCCAGATGGAGAGGATGTTCGAGCTGGACAAGACCAACGCCCGTGAGCTCACCCTCGAAGAGTGGGAGAGGCGGCCCCTGCCCGCCAAGATCGTCGAGCGAATCCTGGCTTCTTTGAGCCCGCTGGTTTAGCGTCCACGCGCCCGATCCGATTACCCAAGAGGGCTCCACTGTATAATAGTGGATGCATACCTTTTCGAGGCTCCTCACGAGGGGAGGACCTGCTTGGCCCGGTGGCGGTTTATGGAACCGGAGGCGGACGTTGTCTCCGAGCTTGCGCGGGCGGCGGGGGTGGACCCGCTGTGCGCCCGCGTGCTCGCTAACCGGGGCGTTGTGCCCGAGGACGCTATGGGTTTCCTCTCTCCCTCGCTGAGGACCATTGGGACGCCGCAGGAAGAGGCGTGGCGCGTCGCCGCCCGACGGGTCGCGCGGGCCGTCAAGAGCGGCGAGCGGATCGGCATCTTCGGGGACTACGACGCCGACGGCATCACCTCCGCCGCCGTTCTGTACATCGCGCTCTCGCACTACACGGATGAGCTTGTAGTCAAGCTCCCGGTCCGGCAGGTGGGGTATGGGCTGCTGGAGCCCTACGTACGCGACCTCTTCGCCGAGGGCGTGGACCTCCTCGTAACCGCCGACTGCGGCATCTCGAACAGGGGCGAGGTCGCGCTGGCGGGCGAGCTGGGGATGGATGTGATCGTGACCGACCACCACATCCCGCCCGAGAACCCTCCGGACACCGCCGTAGCCGTACTCGACCCGAAGCTCTGGAATCCGGACGACCCGCTCGCCGGGGTGGGGGTCGCCTGGAAGTTCGCCTGGGCCATCGCTCGCGAGCTCGAGGATGCCGGCGGCAAGCGGCGTCTGGGGCGGCTTCTGGACCTCGTCTCGATCGGGACCGTCGTGGACATCGCGCCGCTCGTCGGGGACAACCGGGCGCTCGCTACGATGGGCCTCAGGCACATGAACCAGACGCTGGCTGCGGGCCGGGCCCGGGTCGGCATCGAGACGCTCGCGAAGGTGGCGGGGGTGAGGGGCGAGTTGGACGAGGGAGACCTCGGATGGAGGCTCGGGCCGCGCATCAACTCCATAGGGAGAATAAAGAACCCGCGTCCGGCCCTGGATCTACTCCTCACCGACGATAGGCGGGAGGCCCTGCGGATCGCCGCGCTTTTGAACCAGCTCAACGCCGAGCGCCAGCGGCGGACCAGGTTCGCCGTCGAGGAGGCGCTCGCGGAGGTAGATCCCGACCAGGACTTCAAGGTCGTCGTAACGGAGGAGACGGGTGGTCTCGCTGGTCTCGTCGCCGGGAAGGTCGCGAGCGCCACGGGACGACCGGCTGCGGTTCTGAACCGCCGGGCCGACGGCCCCTACGGCGGCTCGGCGAGGGCGGGGGAGACCGACGTGGACCTCTACGGCGCCCTTTTTTCCGTGAGGCACCTGATGGGGGAGTGGGGCGGGCACCGCAAGGCGGCAGGGCTCTCGGTGGAGCCGGGGCGCTTCGACGCCTTCGTCGCCGGCATCAACAGGGCGGTGAGGGCGCAGCACGCCGAGAACCCGGAGGTCTTCAGCCCGGCCATAGAGGTGGACGCGGAGATCCCCCTGTCCGCCGTCTCCAACGGCCTGCTCGACTGGCACGGGAGGCTCGCACCCTTCGGGAACGGCAACTACCGCCCCGTCTTCGTCACCGCGGGCTTGAGGGTCGAGGGCTCGCGCCAGATCTGGGAGGGCATGAACCTGGTGAGTCTCGAGGGCGGAATCAAGGCTAAGATGGCGGGTGAGCCGGACGATCTACCCGCTGGGGCTTTCGATGCGGCGTACACGGTCTGGCGCAGCCGGTACTCGGGGCAGGCCGAACTGGAGGTTGTGGACTGGAGACGGGGCTGAACGCCATCGGGGTGGACGTGGGGGGAACCAAGATCGCCGCCGGGATCGTTACGCCGGAGGGGAAGGTCCTCGACGAGGCGCGCTACCCGACGCCGCACTCGCCGGAGCGTCTGGTGGAGAGCATAGCGCGAGCGGTAGGAGAGATAAGGGATGGGTTCCAGGTAGGCGGGGTGTGCCTCGCGGTGCCGGGCTTGATCCTCGCCCAGGAGAACAGGGTGGTCTTCTCGCCGAACCTGCGGGCGATCGAAGGTATCCCGCTCAAAGACGCCCTGGGGCCGAAGATCGGGCTGCCGCTCACGATCGAGAACGACGCCAACGCTGCTGCCTGGGGCGAGTTTCGATTCGGGGCGGGGTGTGAGGTGGACCACCTAGTGTTCGTCACGCTCGGAACGGGGATCGGGGGCGGCGTGATCACACACGGTGTGCTCCTGCGCGGTGCGCAGGGCTCCGGCGGCGAGCTCGGCCATGTGACCATTCAGGCCACGGGTCCTCGCTGCGCCTGCGGCAACCGCGGCTGCCTCGAGGCTCTCGCCTCCGGCACCGCTATAGGACGCCGCGCTCGAGAGGTCGCCGGTGAGAAGCCGGACTCCGCCCTGGGACGCCTCGCCGTCCAGCGGACGGTACTAGGCGAGGATGTGACGGAGCTAGCCCGCAACGGCGATGAGCTCGCCCTCTCGGTGCTGGAGGATACCGGACGGTGGCTGGGCATAGGGCTCGCGGGCTTCGTCAACATCTTCAACCCGGAGATGGTCGTTGTCGGCGGCGGCGCCATGGCAGCGGGGGAGCTGATCCTGGAGTCCGCCCGCCGGGAGGTTCACTTGCGCGCCCGCCCGCCCTCCCGAGATCTCGTCGAGGTAAAGGAGGCTACCCTTGGCCCGGAGTCCGGCGTGCTCGGCGCGGCGGCCCTCGCCCGGGACCCCTCCTCCCGGGAGTACCTCCTAGGGAACTGAGGGATGACCCTCGTAGTAATCCCGACGCCGATCGGCAACCTCGAGGACATCACCCTCCGCGCCTTGCGCTGCTTGCGCGAGGCGGATCTCGTGGCCTGCGAGGACACCCGGCGTACGGGGGGCCTACTCGCTCATCATGGCATAAAGAACCACCTCCTCGCTTACCACGAGCACAACGAGGAGCGACTGGCTGCCGAGCTGACCGAGAGGGCGCGTACGCAGAGGGTCGCGCTCGTCTCCGACGCCGGGACACCCCTCGTCTCCGACCCGGGCTACCGCCTGGTCTCTGCTTGCATCGAAGCCGGCGTCGGCGTAGAGGTGCTGCCCGGTCCCTCGGCCCCGATCACGGCCCTCGTGGCCTCCGGGCTGCCCGTGGACACCGCCGTCTTCCTCGGTTTCTTGCCGCGCAGGGGGAAGGAGCGGGCGGACCTCCTCGCCCGAATCTCCAAAGAGAGGTCCACCTTCGTGCTCTTCGAGTCGCCCCACCGGCTGAGAAAGACGCTCGAGGAGCTCCCGGCAGAGGCGTCGGTCGCCGTATGCCGGGAACTGACGAAGCTGCACGAGGAAGTCTTCAGGGGAACGGCGGAGGAGGGGGCGCGGCATTTCGCCGAAAGGGTCAGGGGCGAGGTCGTGCTCGTCGTCCGGGGAGGAACCAATGCCGGGTCGGCCGACTTCGAGGAGACCTTGGAGCTGGCGCGCCGTTACGTTGCGAAGGGAGAGAGACCCTCGAGGGCGGCGGCGCAGGCAGCCAGGGAGTCGGGCTGGAGGCGGGCGGAGATCTACGACGGGTTGATCGGACCCTAACCGCCCGGTGTCTCTCTCGCCGAAACCGTCTTCTTCTGAGAGCGCCGTACCTCGATGCGTCTACGGCCAACGGGAACGAGACCCATGGCCGAGAGCCGGACACGGCGGCTCGAAGATGGTGGATCGACCGGCCGACGAGCCATCCGCCGAACACTAACGCCGGGTCTGCAGCGCCTCTATAATAGCTTACGTGACCGGTCGGGGGAGAGGTAGACCCTTATGCTCGTAGACTCGCACACGCACCTCTTGCGGCTGGACGTCGAGCCCGAGAGTGCAGTGAGAGAGGCGGCGGCGGAGGTCGGGGTCGGGGCCGTGGTGAACGTCGGGACCGACGTGGAGGACTCGCGGCGGGGCGCGGAGCTCGCGGTGGTGTTGCCCAACGTCTATTCGACGGCGGGGATCCACCCCCACAACGCGGGCACCTACACGGCGGCGGACCTCGAGGCGCTGGCGGAGCTCTCGGAGTCGCCCGGCGTAGTGGCGCTGGGGGAAGTCGGGCTCGACTACTACCGGGGTTACTCATCAGGCGAGGCGCAGCGGTCGCTCTTTGAGGATGTGATCTCGCTCGCAAACGACACCCGCCTGCCGCTGGTGACCCACTCTCGCGAGGCCTTCGCGGACACGATGGCCCTGCTCGGCAGCGCGCGCGTCCCCGTCGTCCTGCACTGCTTCGAGGGAGGCGACCGCGAGGTCCGGGAAGCCAGGGAACGCGGCTACTACGTCGGCCTAGCGGGGAACGTCACCTACAAAGGCAGCGAGACGGCCGAGGTTTTGCGCCTCATGGACGCAGAGAGGCTGTTGATCGAGACGGATGCGCCCTACCTGAGCCCTCAGCCCGTGCGCGGCAAGACGAACGCGCCCAAGAACATCGTCTACACCGCCCGCTTTATCGCCGAGCGGCTCGGTGTCGAGGACGAGGAGCTCGCCACCCTGACCACCCGCAACGCCCGCAACCTCTTCGGGTTGCCGCTCGAGGTCTGACGCCTTCTTTGCCGTCCCCCGCGAACCCTCCCAAGAAACGCCTCGGACAGCACTTCCTCAAGGACCCCAATACCGCCCGCGTGGTCGCCGCGGGGGTTAATCGGGAGGACGTGGTCCTCGAGATAGGCCCCGGACACGGCTTCCTGACCACCTTCCTCGCGCAAAGGGCAAAGCTCGTGCACGTCGTGGAGCTCGACCCCGACGTGCTCCCCGCCCTCCGCCACGCGGTGGGGGACAACGTCCGGATCCACGAGGGCGACGCCCTCCGCTTTGACTACGACGCCCTCGACCCCGTCCCCAACAAGCTCGCCGCCAACCTGCCCTACAACATCGCCTCACCCCTCGTCCTCATGCTGCTGGAGAGGGCGCACCGCCTCGAACATCTCCGCTTTATGGTGCAGTTGGAGGTGGCGCGTCGTATGGCGGCCGCGCGGGGCACCAAGGACTACGCCGCCTACGCCGCGCTGGTCCAGCTTCTCGCCGAGGTAAGGATCGCCCACAGGGTCTCACCGAACGTCTTCGATCCACCCCCGCGGGTGGACTCCGCCGTTGTGGATATGGAGCGCCGGAGCGCGGGTCTGGAACCCGCCGAGTACCGGGGCGTGAAGCAGCTTGTACTCGCCGCCTTTAGAAGCCGCCGCAAGCGCCTCGTCAACAACCTGCCGGAGCCGACTCGCGGGGAGGCGCCGCGCGCTCTGAACTCTCTAGGACTCGGACGGGATGCCCGAGCCGAGGAGCTCGGACCGGAAGATTTCGTGGCGCTGTATCGGGCGGTGGCATGGACCTTGTGACGGATAAGGTGCGCCTTCGGGCGTTCGCCAAGGTCAACTACGCCCTGGAGGTGGGGGCGAGGCGCGACGACGGGTACCACGAGATCTCGAGCGTCCTGCAGAGCATCTCGCTCGCCGACGAGGTGGAGATCGAGCGCTCGAAAGGAGACTTCGAGCTGCGCGTCGAGCCGGAAGGTGCGGAGGCAGGACCGCTAGAGCAGAACACCGTCTACAGGGCCTGGAGGCTGCTGTGCGCGTCGGCAGGATCCGAGCTCCCGGCAAGGATAAGGTTGCACAAGAAGATACCGGTCCAAGCGGGACTGGGCGGCGGGTCGGCGGACGCCGCCGCTGCTCTTTACGGGTTGAACCAGCTCTTTAGCTTAGGACTGGACTATGAAGAACTACGTCACCTCGGGAGCGGTATCGGGGCCGACGTACCGTTCGCCCTCACCGGTGGTGCGGCGCTGGCGGAGGGGGTGGGTGAGATGCTGACCCCGCTACCGGCGCCGCCCCTCCATCGTCTGCTGGTCGCCAAGCCCGGACGAGGCGCGGACACGGGTGGTATCTACCGTGCCTACGACGAGCGCCCGGGGGAGGGGACGACGTCCGTCGAACCGGTCGTCGCTGCGCTGCGCTCGGGGGACCTGCCCGCGCTCGCCCGGGCCATCGGCAACGACCTCGAGCCGATCACGGCTGGGTTCGTACCGGAGGTGAAGATGTACAGGGAGGACCTATTGAGGCTGGGAGCCATGGGCGCTGCCATGAGCGGGACCGGGACGGCCGTCTACGGCGTATTCGAGGGTGAAGACGGGGCTCGGTCCGCGGCCGGGAGATTCGATGCCCCGTACGTGGGGGTCTTCGAGCCTGTGCTGCGCGGGGTAGAGGCGCTCTAGGGCGTGGGAGGCGGTGGAAAACCTGACGGCTCAGATCCGCTCCGGTATAATCGCGGCGGCGCGGGCGCAAAGCGATACTGGGGCGTAGCCAAGTGGCAAGGCACCGGGTTTTGGTCCCGGGATCGCAGGTTCGAATCCTGCCGCCCCAGCCGTGAGTCCGCGGCCACCAGCGAGTCGACCCGAGGAGCCGCGAGAGTCCATGTCTGAGAGAGGAACTTCGCCGCCGGTCTTTGCCGTGGTCCTTGCGGCAGGCAAGGGGACCCGGATGAAGTCGAACCGGGCGAAGGTGCTGCACACCCTCTGCGGCGTGCCGATGGTCAATTACGTGATCGAGGCTATCGGGCTCCTCGCGCCGGAGAGGCTCCTGGTCATCGTGGGGCACCAGGCCGAACTCGTGGAGGCGATCCTCCCCGACGACGCCGAGCCCATCCTGCAGAGGGAGCAGCTGGGCACCGGGGATGCGGTCCGCGTGGCTCTAGGCGCCCTCGAAGAGGTGGAAGAGGGCGTGCTCCTCGTGGTCAACGGTGACGGACCGCTCATCTCGGAGCGGACGCTCGATGAGTTGGTCGAGAGGCACCGCTCGGCGGGGGTAGGGGCGACCGTGCTGGTGGCCGAGCTCGACGATCCGAGCGGTCTGGGGCGGGTCGTCGAGGAGGCGGGTGTGGTGAGGGTAGTCGAGGAGAGGGACACGACCGAGGGCGAGAGGGAGATCAAGCTGGTAAACCTCGGTCTCTACGCGTTCGAGCTCTCCGAGATTCGGGACGCCATCGGCAAGGTGGCTGCGGAGAACGAGCAGGGCGAACTGTACCTGACCGACGTTTTGGAGATCATCGGCCGGAGGAGCCGGGCGGTCACCTACCGGCTGAAGAATCCGGAGGAGGCGAATCTGGTCAACGACCGCTCGCAGCTGGCGCGAGCGGAGGAGATCCTCAGGCGCCGCATCCTGGATGCCCACATGAGGGACGGGGTCACGGTGAGGGACCCTGTCTCGACGCACATCGAGGCCAGCGTGGAGATCGGGCGCGACACGGTGATCCTGCCCGGCACTTTCTTGCGCGGGGGCACGAAGGTAGGCTCGGACTGCGTGATCGGCCCCTCCACGGATCTGCTCGACACGGTCGTGGCCGACGGGGCGCGCGTCGAGCACTCGGTAGGTCGGGGCGCGCACATCGGGGAGGGGGCGAGCGTCGGTCCCTACGCCTTCTTGAGGCCGGGAACGGTGCTGGGGCCGGGGGTGAAGGTGGGGGCCTACTGCGAGATCAAGAACACGCGGGTGGGCCGTGGGAGCAAGGTCCCTCATCTCTCCTACGTGGGCGACGCTGAGATCGGGGAGGATGCCAACCTCGGAGCCGGCACCATCACCGCCAACTACGACGGCGTGAACAAGAACCGGACCGAGATCGGCGATAAGGCCTTTACCGGGGTCAACACGACCCTTATCGCGCCGGTTAGAATAGGCGACGGTGCCTACCTGGGAGCCGGAAGCGTGGTCAACAAGGACATCCCGCCGGGCAAGCTCGCCGTCGGGATGCCCGCGCGCGTGATCCGGGACGCTCCCGAAAGGCCGCGCGAGAGACGCGGGCTACCAGAGACCGAAACGGAGGACTAGCGCGACGATGGAGAACGGCTACCTGAGGCAGACGACCGAGAAGCGGCTGATGCTCTTCTCCGGAGGGGGCTACCCGGAGCTCGCCGATCGGATAGCCGACCGGTTGGACATAGACCTCGGCGGCGTGGAACTCAGGCGGTTCTCGGGCGGCGAGATGTACGCCCGCTATCTCGATTCCGTGCGTGGGGCGGACGTCTTTATCGTCCAGTCTTTAGGGGAGCCGGTCAACCGCAACCTGATGCAACTCCTCATCATGATCGACGCCGCAAAGAGGGCGTCGGCCAAGAGGATAACGGCGGTCATCCCGTGGTACGCCTACAGTCGGCAGGACCGGAAGAGCAAGCCCCGGGAGCCCATAACGGCGCGGCTGGTGGCGAACATGATCCAGGTCGCTGGCGCCGAGCGGGTGATGACGATGGACTTGCACGTCGGGCAGATCGAGGGCTTCTTCAGCTTCCCCGTTGACCACCTGACGGCGATGCACACCTTCGTGGACCACTTTGTCGAGGGGGGTTTCCGGAACGCCGACGACGCGGTGGTCGTCGCCCCGGACACGGGCGAGGCGAAGGTGGCCAAGCGGCTGGCGGATCACCTGGGCCTGCCGTGGGCCATCGTGAACAAGATGCGCCGCGAACCGGGCACCTCGGAGGTCACGCACGTCATCGGCGACGTGAGGGATAAGCGCGTCATCCTGATAGACGACCTCATCGACCGGGGCGGCACTCTGTGCAACGCGGCAGAGCGCCTGATCGAGGAGGGCGCCACCGAGGCTTACGCGTGCGCGACGCACGCGGTGTTCTCGGACGACGCCTACAAGCGGATCGAAGCCTCCCCCCTCAAGGAGGTCGTCGTCACCGACACGCTGCCCTTGAAGGAGGACGAGCCGCGGTCT
>JALYGY010000091.1 GCA_030776865.1 Actinomycetota bacterium
ACCCCGGCCGGGCCAGGACCTTGCCGCCAGCCGTTCCGAGCAGGACCGCACCCGCGAGCCCGGCTCCGCCGAGCCTCAAGAAGTCCCTCCGATTCATGGAACCGGTCGGCGCCGCCCTGTGTGGCACACCATGCCACTCGGTATTCATTTCCCCTCCTTTTCTAATGCGCAGTCGACTATGTTACTGCTATCGCCAACGTAGAGCAATACAGAGGCACCCGCCGGCCGGCAGCGGGGCGCCTACGTTTCGGCGACACGCCTGGCTATCTCTCTCCCGATCGGTATGGAGGCCGTGGCGGCCGGCGAGGGCGCGTTGAGGACGTGAACGGAGCTCTTACCCTCCGAGATCAGGAAGTCGTCCACCAACGTGCCGTCTTCCTTGAGCGCCTGGGCCCTTACGCCGGCTGCGATGGGGACCACGTCTTCCTCTTCTATCTCCGGCACGAGCTTCTTGAGACCGCGCACGAACGCCTTCTTGCTGAAGGAGCGCTGGATCTCCCGGATCCCGGTGCGCCAGTTCTTTCTCGCGAGCCGCCAGAGCGCCGGGTAGGTAAGCTCCTCGACGAAGTCCCCGAAGTCGAAGTCGGTCTTTTTGTAGCCCTCGCGCGCAAGCCCGAGCACCGCGTTCGGACCCGCCTCCACGATGCCGCTTATCGAGCGGGTGAAGTGTACGCCAAGAAAAGGAAACGCCGGGTTGGGCACCGGGTAGATCAGGTTCTTGACGAGGTAGCGCTTCTCGGGCCTGAGCTCGTAGTACTCCCCGCGGAACGGCACGATCCTTGTCCCCGGCTCCACCCCGCAAAGTCGGGCCACGCGGTCGCTCTGGAGCCCGGCGCAGTTGACGAGCCTCCGCGCGCGAAAGGTGCCCCCGTCGGTACGCACTACCACCGCACCGCCCGTCTCGGAGATGCCCTTCACCTCGGTACCCGTCCGCAGCCGGCCCCCCTTCTCCTTTACAAGCGCCGCGAACTCCCCCGCCACCTTCGCAAAATCGACGATCCCCGTGCTCGGCACCACGAGAGCGGCCAGGCCGCTCGCGTGGGGCTCTAACTCCCCGAGTTCCTCCGGGCCTATCTTCTCGACCTCGAGACCGTTCTTAAGGCCCCGCTCGTAGAGGTCGTCGAGCAACGGTAGCTCGCCCGGTTCGACCGCGACGATGACTTTGCCGCAGATCTCATAGTCGATACCACGCTCCCGGCAGAACTCGACGAGCGCTCGTGCCCCTTCCCGGCAATAGCGGGCCTTCAAGCTTCCGGGCTTGTAGTAGATGCCGCTGTGTATGACCCCGCTGTTGTGCCCGGTCTGGTGCCGGGCCCAGCCCCGTTCTTTCTCCAGGACCAGAAGCCGCGCGCCAGGGTGGCGCTCCAGAAGAGCCCTCGCAGCCGAGAGGCCGACGATGCCGCCACCGATCACGGCGAAATCGAACATGCGCCCTCCTCTAGAGAAGTCATCCAGCTAGATATCTGTTCGCTCCCTTCTTTATGGCCGTTCGACGCTGAGCCCTGTCTTCCGGGAGCCGTCAACGCGGCCACCGTCGGGGTGACCTTCGCGCCAGGGTCATCGGGGCCTTGCTCTCGTGCCGGCACCTAACCATTGCCTCCCGAGTCATGTCGAACTACTGTGATTCGTGGGTTTAGTTTCGCATTGTTGCACGATCTGCGCCCGTAGAACCCGCGGCTTGGGGAGCTGAAGTGGTTCCAAAATATGCTCCCGACGAGTTTACCGGCGTTCGGGCTGGCTTCGGGTTGCGTTCGGATCACCCACCGTGGTAGTTTCTTGCTCGTGTGATCCGGCGTCCCGATGCCCCTCTGCGGCGCTGAATGGAGCACCGGTGCCTCCCACGCAGAAAGGTGCAAGATCCAGTTGGGTGTCCAAACCTCGAGCCTTCGACGAGGAGTAATAACAAAGTACCGTCGGTGGCTGCCGGAGATCCCGGACCGGGCGATAGCGACTCTGGGCGAGGGCGAGACGCCCCTGATCGAGGCCCCCACACTTTCCGGGAGGGTGGGCGCCCACCTCTACCTGAAGTTCGAGGGCATGAACCCGACGGCCTCCTTCAAGGACCGGGGCATGACGGTGGCTTTGAGCCGGGCCCTCGCCGCGGGGAGCCGCGCCTGCATCTGCGCCTCGACCGGCAACACCGCCGCCTCCGCAGCGGCCTACTCCGCGAGGGCCGGGATAAGGTGCTTCGTCCTGGTCCCGGCGGGCAAGATCGCCCTCGGAAAGGCCGTCCAGGTCCTCGCCCACGGCGCCGAGATCGTACAGATCGAGGGCAACTTCGATGATGCCCTCCGGCTCTCGCGCCTGCTGGCAGAGGAGCTCGAGGACGTCACCCTCGTCAACTCCGTGAACCCCGACCGCATAGAGGGTCAGAAGACGGCCGCCTTCGAGGTCTGCGAGTCCTTAGGAGAGCCCCCTGACGCCCTCGCCCTTCCCGTGGGCAACGCGGGGAACATCACCGCCTACTGGAAGGGTTTTTCGGAGTGGCGCGAGGCGGGGCACTCGGAGTACGCGCCCCGGATGCTCGGCTTCCAGGCGGAGGGCGCCTCCCCGCTGGTCGCCGGCCACGACTTCGAGAGCCCGGAGACCGTGGCGAGCGCCATCCGCATCGGCTCCCCCGCGAGCGGGGAGGGGGCGCTGGCGGCGGTGCGTGAGTCCGGCGGCCTCATCGAGAGCGTCACCGACGAGGAGATACTGGCCGCCCAGGAGCTGCTCGCCCGCGAGGAGGGTATCTTCTGCGAGCCCGCCTCCGCCGCCGGGATCGCAGGTCTCCTCAAGCTCGCCCGCGAGGGTAGAGGACCAGAGGGCACGGTCGTTAGCGTGCTCACGGGCCACGGTCTGAAGGACCCGGATGTGATCCTGAGGCGCGTGGAGCTGCCGGAGCCGGTGCCGGCGGTCTTCGAGACGATCGCCGGGCGCATGGAGAAGGTCTCCGCGCCGTGATCTCCGTCCGGGTACCTGCCACCTCGGCGAACCTCGGCCCCGGCTACGACGCGGTGGGGCTGGCGCTCTCTCTGAACATTCGCATCAGCCTGGATAGAGCCCCTTATCCCACCGTGGAGGTGCGCGGCACCGGAGGCGACCTCATCCCCCGCGGCCCGGATCACCCCGCCTACCGCGCGGCCCGCTTCGTCGCCGAGCTCGTCGGTGAGTCCGGCGCCCACTTCCGCCTCTTTCAGGAGAACGCCATCCCCCCCGTAAGGGGCCTGGGCGGGAGCGCCGCGGCGCTGGTGGGTGGGGCCGTCGCCGCCAACGACCTCTTTGGAGGCCAGATCGCCGCCCCCGACCTCCTCAACATCGTCTGCGAGCTCGACGGCCACCCCGACAACGCCGCCCCGGCCCTGCTCGGCGGCCTCGTCATCGGCACCCTCACCCCCGAGGGCGTAAGCGCGGTGCGCCTGGAACCGAGAGAACTCAAGGCCGTCGTCGCCGTCCCCGACTTCTCCGTCTCGACGACCGCCGCGCGACGAGCCCTGCCGGAGCAGGTCCCGCACCGCGACGCCGCTTTCAACGTCGGCCGTTCCGGGCTCCTCCTTGGCTCTCTGGCGACCGGGGAGTACGATCTGCTGCGCGTGGCCATGCAGGACAGACTGCACCAACCTTACCGCTCACACCTCGTCCCCGGCCTCGAGGACGTCATAGAGGCGGCGCTGGAGAGCGGCGCCTACGGCGCGTGTCTCTCCGGGTCCGGCCCGACCATCCTCGCCTTCGCCTCGGAAGCTACCGCCTCGAGGATAGCCCCAGCGATGCAGGCCGCTTTCGAGGCGCGGGGCGTAACCTCTAAATCCTGGATACTCGACGTGGACCTCAACGGGGCACAGGTCGAGCCACCCGGCGAGGTAGCCATCCCAAGCCTGGAGACCGTGCTTTGAAGAGAGAGGCATTAGGCATCAGGTTTCAGGCTACAGGTCTTTCTGAGACCTCTCCTCAGTGTAGTGACTAGCTCTGAGCAGCTCTAATGACCCACAGCGGTGTTCTCATGAGCATTGCTCCGTTACGCAGAGACAAACTACTAGCAGCAAGAAACCCTGATGCCTATTGCCTGAAGCCCTGAAGTTCCGAGTGGCTTTGTGCGATGCTGGCGCGGCGAGAGATGCGGTCGTCGGTCGCCAGCTCGGGGTTGTACTCCTCCAGAAGGTCCAACCTCGCGGTTGTCCTCTCTATCCCGTCGGTTACCCGACGCAACCTCCCCTCCCACTGGCGTTCTGCCAGAGAACCGGTGGGCACCTCGGCGTTGTCGCGCATCCGGTAGAGCCTCTCGGCCAGCTTCACGTAACCCTCGTAGTTCTCCAGATACTTGTCGTAGTGCCTGCGGAACATCTTGACCGGAGAGTCGCTCGTAGGCCGCGCCTGCCCCGCCGAGGTCCCCCCTGGGCTGACATCGTCGTCGGGGTGAGGATGCCACACCGCAAGACGTGGCCTTTTGTCCTCTGGCGAGGTGTCCGCGGGTGCCTCCCGCGCGTTCTCCGCCGGCAGCGCCTTGTCGCCCGCAAGCTCACGGTTTCCCGGCACGTCCTCTAACGGCACTTTCGAAGCGGGCGAAGAGCTTTCGCGTTCGACCTCTCGGCCCTGCTGGACCTCCCGGAGCTTCTGGAACTCTCGCTTCAACTCGTCGATTCTGTGCTCGATGTCCTGCCGTGCGCGAAGCTCCCACTCCTGTCCTTTGCGCTCCTGCAGGACCCCCAGACGCTGCCTCCCGTCGAAGCCTTCCGCTACCCTTTGCGCCTGCCACTGCGGCAGGCGCTCGCTGCTCGCCCACTCCGCGTGTCGCTGGGCTTCCAGGCGCTGCTCTCGTTCCCGCTCCAGCTCTTTTTTCAGGCTTTGGCGCTCTTCGCGCAGGAACACCACAATACGGGCTTGCTCCTCGCGAAGATGCTTCATGCGGGCCTCGGCAAGCTCGACGTATCTCCGCGCATTCTGAAGGGTGAGAGCTGCGATGACGAGGATGGCGACACCGACCGTGAGTAGAGAACCGACGCTAACGAAAAGTAACGTCTCAGTCACACCCTGCGCCTCCCTTGGGCAGCTCTCTAGCGGGTCACCGTGTCCTCTTCGGTACTTATAGCAGGGAGCTCGCCAGAGAGCAAGGGGCGGTCGCACAGACAGGCAGCCCTTGTACGCAATATGCCGCACGCCGTCTCTCAGGAGACCGCGATCCGTGACCTCCGTGCGGATTCGTTGTGCGAAGCCGGCAGGTGCAGAAACAGAACGGCACAGATCTACTGCGCGTCTCTGAGAAGCCTGGGGGCGTTCGCTTAGAGTCGTTCGGAGATCAGATCGGCGTAGACTCGCTGGCCTTTGATCCGGAGGTGGACACCGTCGTTCACGAAGAACTCGGGATGATAGACGCTTGCGGAGTACCAGTCGACGAGTACGGCGTTCGGGTAGCGCCTCGTTCCCTGAGCAAGCACCTCGTTGTTGGGCCCTTCCCAGGCGCGTGGGACGTTCACGTTCACGAACACGACCCGGCGCACGCCAGCGAGGACCCGCATCATCTCGTCGAACTGCCCCGCAGTAAAGATGCCGTTGTTGCCGATGTGGACGATCACCACGTCCCCGAGCTGGCCCGAGGCGCGGCGCGCCCGCAGGATGTCGATCGCGGCCGAAGCCTGGAGGCCGACCGCCGCATCCATTACCGTGAGGTTGTCGATGTCTCGAGAGAGCCGGTCGGCGGCGCCGAGCATGACCGAGTCGCCGATGGCGCTGACCGAACCGACCGGCGCTCTGGCCGTAGCGCCCGCGAGGGCGGTCCTGTCCTTCCCCGCGGCGGTTGCACCGGCCCCGGAGGTGTCGAGCGTCCCCCCGCTATGGATCTCCTTGACGGAGGAGAGCGAGGAGGGCGGCTCCGGCGGTTGGGCCCGCACCACGGCCACGCCGAGCACCGCGCAGAACGCCACGACGGGCACGGTGGCACCGGCCCACAAGATGGAGAGCTCCCGGCGCCGCAACCCGCGCGCCTCGCGCAGCGCCCGCCACGCGCGCTCCAACGCGCCCTTGCGGATCGGCGTCTCGACGTAGCGGTAGGAGAGGTCCGCGAGCACGAGGGTAACCGCGAGCCGCAGCGCCAGCAACGGCAAGCCCTCTAAAGTGACGTCCAGTTGGGGACGGGTGACCATGAAGACGGGCCAGTGCCACAGGTAGATGCCGTACGACCGGACCCCGATCCAGCGGAGCGACCGCCGCCCCAAGAGGTGCTTGCCCAGGCGCGTGTGCGGATGGACGCAGGCCATGATCACGACGGTGGTGGCGACCCCTACCGAGGCGAAGCCGCCGCGGTAGAGGAACGGCTGGTATTCGCCGAGCCGGAGGCAGAATGCGATGAGCCCGAGGAGCGCGGCGAGGCCGGCGGCGTCGAGCAACGCGGGGGTTGTCCACCCCCACCGGCGCTGTAGCCGGCTCCATAACGCTCGGTGGTCGGACCGGAGGCGCCGGGCTGCGGCCGAGCCGCCCCTCCCCGGCCACGGTGTCCACACGAAGGCGAGCGCGGCGCCCATGAGGAGTCCGGTGGCCCGGGTGTCGGTCCCGAAGTAGACCCGCGAGGGATCCACCTCGGGTCGGTACAAGATGACCATCAGCAGGGCGGAGGCCACCGCCCCAAAGAGCGCCACGAGCAGGACCCGCCGCTGCCGCCAGCGCTCGGCTCCCAAGCTCAACCCGAGGGCGAGCACCGGCGGCCACAGCAAATAGAACTGCTCCTCGACCGCTAGCGACCAAAGGTGCTTGAGTAGGGACGGGCGACCGACGGCCTCGAAGTAGGACTCGTGGCCGAGCACGAGGTACCAGTTGGTCACGTACCCCAACGCCGCGATCACGTCGTCGCGCAACCCCGCGACCTCGCCGGGCAAGAACACGACGGCGTACGCGAGCGTGAGCACGAGCAACAGGTACAGAGCGGGGAGCAAACGCCTCGCGCGCCTGATCCAGAACCCCTTGAGGTCCACCCGGCCCAGCTGCCGCCACTCCGTCAGAAGCAGCACGGTGATCAGGTAGCCGCTGATGACGAAGAAGATCTCGACGCCCAGAAAACCGCCCGGAAGCCAGGTCAGCTCGGCGTGGTAGAGGAGCACCGCGACGACCGCGAGCGCGCGCAGTCCGTCGAGACCCGGTAGATAGGGCAGCGCCACGCTCCCGATCATCCGTCCACTGCGACCGGCACGAGGTACCGGCCCTCCTCCCCGTACGGCGGCAACTGTCCTGTCGCGCACGACGCAGCGCATGCTTCTCCCCCTCCAACTCACTGAGAGGGCGAATGATACCACGGTCGCCTAACGGATCTCCCCTCTGTCTTCGACAGGGGTTGTCGGAGGTCTTGGGTCAACGGCACGACGCTTTCTGTGG
>JALYGY010000092.1 GCA_030776865.1 Actinomycetota bacterium
CACCGCCGTCATCCCCATAGGCGGCGAGAACTTCTCCTCTGACGTCGCCTACGGGCTGAAGATCACTCACCAGAAAGCCGAAGTGCTGAAGCTCGCATACGGGACTGCCCTCTCGGGCGCCGTCGACTCCGTAGCGGTCGTCGAGCTCGACGGCCGCTATTACAACGCCAACTTTATAAGCCAGATCCTGGAGTACCGCGCTCGCGAGGTCCTCGAGTACGTGCGCGATTCGCTCGAGGGCGCCCACCTCAGTAACGTGCTCCCCGGCGGCGCGGTCCTTACCGGCGGCGGCTCCCTGCTCGACGGTATGACCGAGCTCGCCGAAGATGTCCTCGGTATCCGCGCTCGCACCGCAGCTCCTCGCCGCGTCCGGGGCGAGATTAAACCTGTACAAAAGCCTCAGTATGCAACCTCTGTAGGTCTGCTATACTTCTCGGCTAAAAACGATGACCTTGGACTACAGCGTAAAGGTGCGGGGGCGACGAGTTTTGGTAGCATAGTGGAGGCGGTCAGGAGCTGGTTTAGGGCAGGATAAGCTGGCGAGGGGCCCTGGAGTACGGCGATGGAGGGTTAGAACAGCGATGTTGGATGCGGGGACAAGCTATCTGGCGGTTATAAAAGTTGTCGGCATTGGCGGCGGGGGGACCAACGCTGTGAACCGCATGATCAATTCCGGGTTGCAGGGGGTTGAGTTCATAGCGATAAACACTGACGCCCAGGCCCTCCAGATGACCGACGCCGACCAGAAGATCCACATAGGGGAGAAGATCACCCGCGGCTTGGGTGCGGGTGCAGACCCGAAGATCGGGGCCGAGGCCGCCGAGGAGAACAAGTCGGAGATCGAGGAGGCGCTCAGGGGGGCAGACATGGTGTTTGTGACCGCGGGCAAGGGCGGCGGCACGGGCACGGGGGCGGCCCCGGTCGTGGCCAAGATAGCCCGTGATTCGGGGGCGCTGACGGTCGGGGTCGTCACGCGGCCGTTCGCCTTTGAGGGCCGGCGCCGCGCGACGTTCGCCGAGGAGGGCATCAAGCGGCTCAAGGAGAACGTCGACGCCCTGATCATCATCCCCAACGACCGGCTCTTGCAGGTAGCCGAGAAGCGGACCAGCATGATGGACGCCTTCAGGATGGCCGACGACATCCTCAGAAAGGGTGTCCAGGGCATCACGGACCTCATCACGGTGCCCGGTCTCATCAATTTGGACTTCGCCGACGTGCGGACGATCATGCAGAACTCCGGTTCGGCGTTGATGGGTATCGGGGAGTCCAGCAGCGAGAACAGGGGCGCCGAGGCCGCGAAGCTGGCGATCTCGAGCCCCCTGCTCGAAGCGAGCATCGAGGGTGCGACCGGCATCATCCTCAACATTACGGGTGGCAACGATCTCGGCCTCTTCGAGGTCAACGAGGCTGCGGAGATCGTTCACAACGCCGCCCACCAGGACGCAAACTTGATCTTCGGCGCGGTCGTAGACGAGACCTACGGGGAGCGGGTGAGCGTGACCGTCATCGCCACGGGCTTCGACCAGCGCCTGGCCACCGCGCAGCGCCGCACGGAGCGCCCGGTCGCCGAGTCGCGGGAGGAGGAAACCCCCGCCCCCGAGGGCGACGTGCTCGACATTCCGGCCTTTCTACGCCGCCGGTAGACGACGCTACCGAGGCGTGCGCCGAGATCTCGCCCAGGTCCACCCTGGCGCCTCCGTGGGGAGCGGGGGCGCCGTCTACGTCGCGCCGGACCCCGAGCCCGAAGGGGCGAGGATCTGGTTCTTTACCCGGCGCGGCGGCGTCTCGAAGAGACCGTACGACAGCCTGAACGTCTCGAGCAAGGTCGGCGACGACCCTGCGGCGGTCGAGAAGAACCGTTCCCTCATAAGTGAGGCGATGGATGGGAGACCCTCTGCGTGGTCGCGACAGGTCCACGCCGACGGCGTCGTGCGGGTGTCTAAGGCCGGGTTCGCGGGGGAGGCCGACTCGCTGGTCACCGAGGAAGTGGGCTTCTCGCTCGTCGTCGCCGTGGCGGACTGTGTGCCGGTGGCGCTCGTCGGCGAGCGTGGGGTGGGGATGGCCCACTCCGGCTGGCGCGGAACGCTCGCGGGGGTAGCCAGGAAGACAGCCCTAGAGCTGGGGGGGGCGCCGGTCCGGGCCTACGTCGGGCCTTGCATCCGGGGTTGCTGCTACGAGGTCTCCGAGGAGTTGGCGGAGAGGTTCTCACGCGAGTTCGGGGCCGGGGTTGTCGCCGGGCGCCACCTCTCGTTGCCGGCGGCGATCCGGGCCGACCTCGAGAGGGCGGGGGTGGAGGAGATCCACGACCTCGAACTGTGCACCGGCTGCCGGCCGGACCTCTTCTATTCGCACCGCAAAGGGGGACCTCTCACGGGGCGCAACCTGGTGGCGGTGGCGAGGGTGGCTTCGTGAGAGCGCAGACGGAGACCGTTCTCCGGGAGAGGGTGGCGCGGGTGCGCGAGGACGTAGCGGCGGCGCTAGAGCGCAGCGGGCGAAGTAAATCGGACGAGGTTCGGATCCTGGTCGCCACCAAGTACTTCGAGCCGGCTCAGATCTCCGTCCTCGAGGACGCCGGTGTCGATCTCCTGGGAGAGAATACGGCCCAGGACCTCGTCCGCAAGCAGGAGATCTTCGGCGAGCGCTTCGAGTGGCATTTCATCGGTCACCTCCAGCGGCGCAAGGCGAAAGTAGTGGTCCCCCGTGTGAGCCTCATACACTCGGTGGATTCGGTGCGGTTGATAGGCGAGCTCGCCAAGCGGGCGCCGCCCTCCGGCGCCGTCGAGGTTCTGTTCCAGGTCAACATCGGCGGCGAGGATACAAAGTACGGGGTCCCCGAGGACGGGCTCGAGGCCCTGCTCGAGGCTGCCGCCGGGACCGGAGGGAAGGTCCGGGCCAAGGGGCTCATGACGCTCGCCCCGCTGGTTGAAGACCCTGAGGATGTTCGTTACGTTTTCGCGAAACTTCGAGCGATTCGTGATAGGCTACGACGGATTTGGAGCCCGCACTTCGATCTCTCGGAACTTTCCATGGGGATGAGCGGCGATTATGAAGTGGCAGTCGAGGAGGGGGCGACTCTAGTCAGGATCGGGCGAACATTGATGGGGGAGGATGGCCCGTGAGGAGGAAAGATGGGAGTTAGGGATCGTCTGGAGCGGGTTGCGGCCTGGTTCGGCTTCGGCGTCGACGAAGATGATTACTACGAGGGGGAAGAGGAAGAAGACCGCCGCTACGGCGAAGACCCCTACGCCAACGGGGCGAAAAACGACGAGCCAGGCCCTGCGGTCCGGCGCCTCGGGCGAGCAGAACGTTCATCGGCCTTCGGCACCTCCCTCGGGGATCTCTTCGGCAGCGAGGGTCCCAGCAGGAGCGAGCGCTACGCCTCGCAGAACCCGCCGCACCTGCGCGCCGTCCCCGACCAGCGTCCTACGAGGGTCAGCGTGGTGGAGCCCTCCAGCTTCAACGACGCCCAGGGCCTGGCCGACCGCTTCAAGCGCCAGCAGCCCGTGATCCTGAACCTCCAGAACGCGGACGGCGACCTGTCGAGGAGGATGGTGGACTTCTGCTCCGGCCTGACCTACGCGCTCGACGGCCACATCCAGAGCGTAGCTAGCCGGGTCTTCCTTCTGACCCCGCGCGACGTCGAGGTGAGCGCCGAAGAGCGCAAGCGCATCGCCGAACGGGCGTTCTTCAACCAGCTCTAGCCGAGGGGATTTGAAGAGGGTCGGGATAATAGGGGCGGGCAAGATCGGGGGCTCCCTCCTTCTCAGGCTCGCCGAGTCGGGAGACTTCGACCTCGGCGTCAGCGACATTCATCCCGAACAGCTCGAGCCGTACAGGAGATACGGGATCCGCACCACCTCCTCTAACCGGCAGATCGCCGAGGCCAACGACCTCGTCATCGTCGCCGTCAAGCCCTGGGACGTCGCGCGGGTCTTGACGGAGATATCGCCCGCCATCGAGGGCAAGGCCGTCACTAGCGTCGCCGCGGGGGTCTCCATCGCTCGCATCTGCGAGAAGCTGCCGCCCGGAACCGCGGTGCTGCGCGTGATGCCGAACGTCTGCGCCTCGGTGGGCCTGGGAAGCGCGGTCGTCACGGCCAACGAGCCCGGAGAGACTATGCTGCCCACCGTGATGGACATCTTCCGCCACGTCGGGGACGTGATGGAGCTGCCGGAGAGGTTGTTCGACGCTGCGACCGCGCTGCACGGTTCGGGTCCGGCGTACGTGGCGCTCTTCGCCGACGCCCTGATACAGGCGGGGGTGAGGGAAGGCATCCCGCGCGACGTCGCCCGGAGGCTGGTGGTGGAGACGATAGCGGGCACGGCGGTGCTCTTGAAGGATCGGAGCGCCCACCAGGTGCGAGACGAGGTGATGACGCCCGGCGGGACGACGGCCGCGGCGTTCGTCGCGATGGAGAAGGCCGGGTTCGTCGCGGCGGTCTACGACGGGGTCAACGCAGCGACGGAGCGGGCGCGGGGGCTCGGGGGATGAGCGCGGCGCTGCTTTTGCAGGAGTTCGGTTTCAGCGTGGCCTCCCTGCTGGCCGGGGTGGTGAACTACGCCTACTACATCCTCTTCGGGTTCATCATCGCCTCGATCCTCTTCTCCTGGTTCCCCTCGTACCCGTCGAGCAGTTTCTTCCAAGCGATCTACGACGCAGTTCGTGCGGTGACCAACCCCATACTGTGGCCGATAAGGAGCCGAATACCGATGTTGAGGCTCGGCGGTTTCGGGATCGACCTCTCCCCGATCATCGCTATCATTGGCCTGAGCATCGCGCGCAGTTTGCTGCTGATAATCATTGAAGAGTTCATAGGACCTGTAACGGGGTGATCAAGCATGCCGATTAGACCGATAGACGTCAGGCGCAAGGAGTTCAAGAACACCCTCCGCGGCTACGACGCCAACCAGGTGGACGACTTCCTCGACGCGGTCGCCGACGAGTTCGAGCGTACCTACACGGAGAACTCCCGGCTGCGCGAGGAGATCTCGGGCCTCCGCGAGCGTCTGCAGCAGTTCGAGGAGCTGGAGGGCTCTATCCGGGCGGCCCTGGTGCACGCCGAGCAGGCGGCCAACGACCTCCGGCGGACTGCGACCTGGGAGGCCGAGGACCTCCGGAAGAGCGCGAGCCGGGAGGCGGATTTCACCATCCGGGAGGCGAAGGCCCGCTCGCACCAGATGCTGGCCGAATCCGCGGCGCGGGTCGAGCGTATCCAGCAGTCCTACGAGGCCCTGCAGGAGGCCAAGAGGAGCTTCACCAACGACTTCCGGCAGCTCCTGAAGACCTACATGGACGTGATGGACAACATGGAGGTCGCCTCGGCCAAGGAGATCGAGGCCTCCCTGCGCGAGCGCCTCGACACGGAGTCCATCGCGGTCGCCCACGAGGCCGCCGCTCACGAGGCGGAGGCAGGCGCCGAGACCGCGGCTCCCGAAGCCACGGAGCAGGAGACGAGCGTCGAGCCTGACGAGGAGCTCGAACCCGACGAAGATGTAGGGACGACGCAACGCATCGAGCCGGAGACGGCCGACGAGGCGCCGCCGCAGAGCGAGCCGGAAGCCGAAGAACCCGAGGTCGAGGAGCCCGAGGTCGAACCCTC
>JALYGY010000093.1 GCA_030776865.1 Actinomycetota bacterium
CTCAAGGCGCTCTCTACCTCTGCCCTCTCGCGGTTGAGGGCGTAGAAGGTCATGTCGGCTTTGGCCTGTTTGTAGGGTTTGGCGCGGACTCGGCTCAGGTAGTCGGCCTCGAGCATGGCGCTTATGACCTCCGCGATCTCCTCCCGCGAGAGCTCCAGCTCCCCCCGCTCGTCCAGCTCGCGAATGCTGCCGAAGATCTCGACGAACGACGCCGGCTGCCTCAGGGAGGCCATGCTCCGGGTGATGGTCCGCAGCTCGTAGGGCGTGAGATCCTCGAGGAGGTCGAAGCCCGGCCTCGCCTCTGACTGTTCGGCCTCCTCCGCGGCACGGCCATTCTCCTGGGCTTCGCCCCCTCTCGCACCGTCTACTTTCGGCTCTTCGGAGGCGAGGTCCGACTCGAGGTGCTCGGGGACCGCTTCGTGGGGGAGGTAGACCTGAAGCTCGAAGTCCTGATCGACGGTGTTCACCAGGCCCCGGCGCTCTGCTTCGACCACGAAGTCCTTGAACTTCTTGAAGCCCGCGTTGCGCTCGTCGAACGAGCCGAGCTGAACGATCATCTGCTGCTTGACCTGGCCGAGGACCCGCGTCTTGCCGCCTTTCTTGAGAGCCTCGACCGCGCGGACCAGCTCCTTGAAGGGGTCGGCGGCCTTCTTTTTGGGCCCCTTGTCGCGGGCGCGGGCGGCGCGCTCCTCCTCGAGCAGGGAGGCGTAGGAGACGAAGTCGTCGGCGGATTCGATCAGGTGGTAGGAGGTCGCCTCGGAGACCCCGATCACGACCACCCTCTTGCCTCGGCTCCTCAGCAGGCTCACCAGCGGGATGAAGTCCCCGTCGCCGGTCACCAGCACGTAGGTGTCCACCTGGGGGTGGTTGTGCAAGAAATCCGAGCACTCGACCGCGAGCATCACGTCTATCGAGTTGGTGCGGCGCTTCTGGGACCTCCCGCCGGGGAAGTAACGGGCGGAGATGTAGCGCGGCGAGATGCCGTTCGAATAAAGGGTCGGCGGCGCGTCGCGGAAGTCCCCGTCGGTCCAGTCGGCGTAGGCCGTCGCCGAGACGATGCGCCCGTACTCGCGGGCCTTCTCGAGGATGGCCGAGACGTTCGGCTTCGCGTTGTACTCGCTGACCGTGGAGATGTAGATATTCTCCCAGTCTATGAAAACTGCTAGATCTTCAGGCATGCACTGGTTTCCTCACGTAGGACAGGGGCCCGGAGAGTCTCCGGGCCTCTGGTTGATCTTCTACACACTGTAGCGGTCGTGGAGTCGGACTACGGTTTGGGAGAGGGTCTCGTCGTCCAGAACGCCCTCTATCCACAGGACGCGTCCTTCGTCCCCGAAGTTCTCGGGGAGGTCGAAGACGGCGACGACGGCCACGGGCTCCTCGGTGCCATCGAGCCATACGGAGTACTCATCCGACTCCGTGAGCACCTCACCGTCCTCGTCGGTGATCAGGATCCGCGCCCGCCTCTCTTTGTCCGAGGCGTGCTCGCAACCCTCGAACTTGGCGTAGACGACGAAGGAGGTCTCGCCGCTCTCGGAGGGCCGTATCTCGTCGAGCACCCCGAAGAGGGTGAGCCGGCCGTCGACCTCAGAGCAGCTCTCCGCGAGGACGAGCGCCGTGCACTCGACCACGCCGTCGCAGGCGTTATCCACGCTGTACCCCGCCGTTCGGGGATGCGGGCTCACTTACAATCTCCTCTAGCGAGAGCTCGTCGGTCGCCCCTTCGGCGTCAGTAGCCCGGGAGGAGACGACCTTGGCGATGGCGCTCACCCCGTCGCCCGCGCGCAGGTTCATCACCCTCACGCCCTGGGCGGTGCGGCCTTGCCTGCTGACCGATTCGGCGTCTATCCGGATAGTAGTACCGGAGTTGGAGACGATGACCAGCTCGTGCAGGTCCGGCCTCACGACCCTCACCCCCGCCAGCCTACCCCTATCTCCGCTGGTTTTCATAGCTATGACGCCCTGCCCCCCGCGCCCCTGAGCGCGGAACTCGGAGAGGGCGGTGCGCTTGCCGAAGCCCCTCTCCGTGATCATGAACAGGTCCGCCACCGGGGCGCTGCCGGAGACCACGTCCATAGAGAGTACGGCGTCGCCCCCCTTTAGCGCGATCCCCTTGACCCCGGCAGTCGCCCGGCCCATGGGGCGCGCCTCGCTCTGCGCGAAGCGGATGCCCTTGCCGCCCCGGGTCACCATCACGACGTCCGCACCCGCGGAGGCGTGGCGGACGTCGATCAGCTCGTCGCCGCCCGCTAGGTTGATCGCGATGATCCCCTCGTTCTTCAAGGGCGTGTTGTACTCGCGGAAGGCCGTCTTCTTCACGATCCCCTCGCGGGTAGCAAACAGCAGGTACTCGGCCTCCCCGAAGTCCTTGGTCGCGATGACCGCCGCTATCGTCTCCCCCTGCGCGAGCGGCAGGAGGTTGGCCACGTGGCGGCCCTTCGCCGTCCGGCTCATGCGGGGCAACTGGTGGACCTTGAGACGGTACACCTTGCCCTTGTTGGTGAAGAAGAGCATGTAGTGGTGGGTCGTCGTGATGAAGAGGTGCTCGATGTAGTCGCCCTCTTTGAGCTCCATCCCGGCGACGCCCACCCCGCCCCGGCCCTGCTTGCGGAAGGTGTTGACGGGAACGCTCTTGAGGTAGCCGCCGTTGGAGATGGAGATTACCATCTCCTCCTCGGCGATGAGGTCCTCTATCTCGAAGTCCGCGCCCTCGTCGAAGGCGATCTGGGTCCGCCGCTCGTCGGCGTAGGCCGCCTTTATCTCGAGCAGTTCCTCCTTGATTATCCCGTACACCTTACCGTCGTCGGCCAGGATTCCCTCGAGGTACTCGATCTTCTCCAAGAGGTCCCTGTGTTCCTGCTCGACCTTGCGCTGCTCGAGCGCGGTCAGGCGCTGGAGCCGGAGGTCCAGTATCGCCTGCGCCTGTCGCTCGGAGAGCCTGAAGGTCTTTATCAGGTTGTTGCGCGCCGTCTCGACGTTGCGGCTCTTGCGGATGATCGCGACCACCTCGTCGAGGTTACCGAGAGCGATCAGGAGCCCCTCGAGGATGTGGGCCCTCGCCTTTGCCCGCTCGAGCTCGTAGCGCGTCCGGCGCGTCACCACCTCGAACTGGTGGGCGATGTAGTGCTTGAGGGCCTCCCTGTAGGAGAGCGTACGGGGTACGCCGTCCACGAGCGCCACCAGGTTCACCCCGAAGCTCTGCTGCATCTGGGTGTGCTTGTAGAGGTTGTTCAGGACGACCTTCGGGACCGCCTCACGCTTGAGCTCGATGACGATGCGCATCCCGTTGCGGTCCGACTCGTCCCTGAGATCGGCGATGTCGGTGAGCTTGCGCTCCTTGACGAGCTCGGCGATTTTCTGCAGGAGGTAGCTCTTGTTCACCTGGTAGGGGATCTCGGTGACCACGATCTGGGTCCGGTTGCCCTTTATCTGCTCGGTGTGCGCCTTGGCCTGCACCCGTACCGAACCCCTACCCGTGAGAACGGCGTCCCGGACGCCGCCGCGGCCCACGATGATGCCCCCGGTAGGGAAGTCCGGCCCCTCTATGTACTTCAGGAGCTTCTCGTCCTCCAGCTCCGGGTCCTCTATGAGCGCCACGGTCGCGTCCACGACCTCGCCGAGGTTGTGGGGTGGAATCTTGGTCGCCATCCCGACCGCGATGCCGTCCGACCCGTTGACGAGCAGATTTGGGAACCGCGCCGGCAACACCTCGGGCTCCCGCTGGCTCTCGTCGAAGTTCGGGGCGAAATCCACCGTGTCCGAACTTATGTCCCGGAGCATCTCGGTGGCAGCCCTCGCCAGGCGCGCTTCTGTGTACCTCATGGCGGCCGCAGGATCCCCGTCCACGCTCCCGAAGTTCCCCTGCCCGTCCACGAGCGGGTGGCGCATCGAGAAGTCTTGCGCGAGCCTCACCAGCGCGTCATAGACCGCGGCATCCCCGTGCGGGTGGTACTTACCGATGACCTCGCCGACCACCGTCGCGCTCTTGCGGTATGGGCGGTTCGGCTGCAGGCCCAGGTCGTGCATCGCGTAGAGCACGCGCCGGTGCACGGGCTTGAGGCCGTCGCGCACGTCCGGAAGCGCCCGCGAGACGATCACGCTCATCGCGTAGGAGAGGAAGGAGTCCTTTATCTCCTCCTCTATGGAGTGCGGCTGTATGTTCCCCGAAAAAGTATCAAGCATCCAGGTTCTTCACCTCTCTGGCGTTCTCCTCGATAAAGGCTTTGCGCGGCTCGACCTTGTCGCCCATGAGCGCCGTAAACAGCTCGTCGGCGACCGCCGCGGAGTCCACCATAACCTGCAGGAGCGTCCTGCTGCTCGGGTCCATCGTTGTCTCCCAGAGCTGTTGCGGGTTCATCTCGCCCAAGCCCTTGAAGCGAGAGATGCTGGCGCTGCCGTTGGTGCTGAGGCGCGTAAGGGTCTCCTGCAACTCGTGGTCGTTGTAGACGTAGTAGTCGCGGCGATTGTGCGTGACCTTGTAGAGCGGAGGCTGCGCGATGTAGACGTAGCCGGCCTCGATCAGCACCGGCATGTTCCTGAACAGGAAGGTCAGGACCAAGGTGCGAATATGGCTCCCGTCCACGTCGGCGTCGGTCATGATGACGATCTTGTTGTAGCGGGCCTCCTCGACGTTGAAGCTCTCCCCCACTCCGGCCCCGATCGCGCTGATCATCGCCTGTATCTCCGCGTTGGAGAGGACCTTGTTCATGTTGGCCTTCTCGACGTTGAGGATCTTGCCGCGCAAGGGCAGTATCGCCTGGAAGTTCCTGTCCCTCCCCTGCTTTGCGCTCCCACCCGCCGAGTCGCCCTCGACGATGTAGAGTTCGCTCCGAGCCGGGTCCTTGGACGAACAATCGGCCAGCTTGCCCGGCAGCGTCGAGCTCTCCAGGTACCCTTTACGGATCGTGTCGCGGACCTTTCTGGCCGCCTGGCGCGCCCGCGCGGCCTGCAACGCCTTGTTGATGATCGCCTTGGCCTCGCCGGGGCGCTCCTCCAAGAACTCCGCCAGATACCGGTTCGTGTTGCTCTCCACTAAGCCCTTGATCTCGGTGTTCCCGAGCTTGGTCTTGGTCTGCCCCTCAAACTGGGGTTCACGCAGCTTGACCGAGATGACCGCCGCCAAGCCCTCCCTGATGTCGTCGCCGGTGAGGTTCTCCTCTTTCTCCTTGAGGAGCCCCTTCCCTCGAGCGTAGTCGTTGACCGTGCGCGTCAGCGCCGCCCGAAAACCCGAGAGGTGCGCCCCGCCCTCGTGCGTGTTGATGTTGTTCGCAAAGGTGAAGACGGAGTCCTGGAAGCCCGAGTTCCACTGCATCGCGACCTCGACGTCCCCTAACTCCTCCTCCTCGCGCTGGAAGTAGAAGACCGTCTTGTGCACCGGGTCCTTAGCCTCGTTTATGTGCGCGACGAAGTCCCGGATGCCACCCTCATACCGGTACGCGACCTCCCGGCCCTCCTCGCGCTCGTCTACGAGCCGGATCTTCAACCCCTTGTTGAGGAAAGCTGACTCCCTGAAACGTCGCGAGAGCGTGTCGAACGAGAGCTCCAGCGTCTCGGTGAAGACCTCTGGGTCGGGCCTGAAGCGGATCGTGGTTCCGGTTCCCTCACCCTTTTTGAGCTTGCGACCCTTGAGGAGAGCTCCTTTTGGGAAACCGCGCTCGTAGCGCTGGGTCCACAAGTGGGCGTCGCGCCTGACCTCGAGCTCGAGCCACTCCGAGAGAGCATTGACGACGGAGGCCCCGACGCCGTGGAGGCCGCCGGAGACCTTGTAGCCCTTTCCATCGAACTTCCCGCCAGCGTGCAGCGTCGTCAGGATGACCTCGGCGGCGGAACGGCCGTACTTCTCCATCTTGCCGACCGGCATCCCCCGCCCGTCGTCGGCGACGGTGATGGAGTTGTCCTCATGAACGGTTATGAGGATCTCCGAGCAGTGCCCTGCCAGGGCCTCATCTATGGAGTTGTCCACGATCTCCCATACGAGGTGGTGCAGCCCCCGCGGCCCCGTCGAGCCTATGTACATGCCCGGCCGCCGCTTGACGGCCTCGAGCCCCTCGAGAACCTGGATAGAGCTTGCATCGTAGGTGCTCTTGGAACGCTTGCTCGCGGCTTTAGTCCCCAAAAAGTACCCTCCTCATCTTGTGTCGGCGAAAGAGACGGAACCGTTCTTCTCGGCGTAACTCTGCACCCCAAGATTCTAACACATCTTGTGCAGTTTCCAAGCTACTTGTGCCCCGTTTGGCGCTTATTTAAGCCTCTTTCTGGAGAGACAAGCTAGTTGCGAACACCACCGCTAGTAGTCTCCGAGACAGCGCCACCAGATATGCGCAGAACATGGGTTCGCTCCAGGATGTCGGGGTCGAAGTAGTCGAGGTTGGTGGTGGTGATAACGGCCTGGGTGCTCTCCAGAAAGTACTCCGCCAGGTACTCGCGGCGGCGCTCGTCGAGCTCGCTCATCACGTCGTCGAAGAGCAGGATGGGGTCCTCCCCTGTCTCGCTATGCACGTGGTCCCTCGCAGCGAACTTGAGCGCGAGCGTCGCCAGCCGCTGCTGGCCCTGGGAGCCGTAGGTGGTCAGGCTCACTCCATTCAGAAGGACCTCGAAGTCGTCGCGGTGCGGCCCGATCGAGGTGGTGCCGCGATCGATGTCAGCCCTGTGTGCCTCTCTGAGCGCCTCGGCGTACCCGTCTAGGGGTGCGCTATGGGAATAGCGGATCTCGGGCTTCTGCGGACCGTACAGGGCCCTTAGAGAGTCTTCGAAGTACGCCTCCAGGGGCGCGATAGCTGCCGCGCGACCCTCGAGGACCATTTTTCCGAACTCGATGACCTTCCTATCCCACGTGGAGAGGGTCCTCTCTGAGGAGAGACCGTCCCGGATACGCCTGAGGAGCTGATTGCGCTGCTGGACGGCCTTTGCGTATTCGGCGGAGGCCCTGGCGTAGGACGGGCGGAGGGAGGAGAGCAGGCCGTCGAGAAACTCTCGCCGATCCGCGGGAGCCCCTTTGACGATGCGGATGTCGTCCGGGAAGAAGGTCACCGCCCGTACACCCGCGCCGCCGGCAGCGTAGTTCGTGAGCGCGGGCGCGAGGGCTCCATCCACGCTCAGGCGCTTTTTCTGACCCGGGGCGTATCCGACGGTCACCCGCCGCTCGTCGTCGGCGACAAGGGAGATGCGGGCCTCGGTGCGGGTGAAATCCTCCCTCCAGCGGACGACCTCGGAGTCGCTGGGGGTGCGCGGAGAGGAACCGGTGACGGCGAAGGAGATGGCCTCGAGCAGGTTCGTCTTGCCCTGGGCGTTGTCCCCGACGACGATGTTCAAACCCGGTGCCAGAAGGATGGTGTCGTCGGCGTAGTTGCGGAAGTTCACGAGCCGCAGCGCCCGTACGTAGGCGCTCAAGGTCGGATCTCCAGGCGCTCGTCCCCCACCTCGACCACGTCGCCCCTCTCGAGCTTGCGGCCGCGGCGCCTCTCGACCTCGCCGTTCACCCGCACCTCTCCGTCCTGGATCAGGACCTTAGCCTCCCCGCCGCTGCCCACGAGGTTCGAGGCCTTGAGCGCCTGGCCGAGCGTTATTCCGGAGAACGGTTGCACGAGCCCCGAGACGCTCCCTAGCTCAAAGACGGGTCGCGCATCGGCATGATCAGGTACAGAAAGTCCGGCTCTCCGTCGGCGTCGCCATTTTCTTCGCTGGCGCCGGGCACTATCAGGCCGGGCTTGAGGGGCTCGTTGAACTTGAAGACAACCTTCTCCGTGTCTATCGCCGAGACACCATCGAGGAGGTAGCTCGGGTTGAAGGAGATGAGGAACTCGTCCTCGCTCGTCGCCTCCAGACGCTCGTGGGCCTCCCCTACCTCCCCGTTGCGCACGATCACCTCGACCGAGCCCTCCGAGAAAGAGAGGCTCACCGGGACCGGCGGCGTCTGGCGCTGGGCGAAGAGGTTGACGCGCCTTAGAGTGCCGATCAACTCTTCCCGACGCACGGAGATCTCGCGCTCGAAGGTGGTCGGCAAGAGGCGCTTGTACTCGGGGAAGTTGCCGTCTATGAGGCGCGTCCCAAAGAGGACGTCCCCGATCCTGAACAGCGCCTGGTTCTGACCGAGCGCAACCTCGACGTCTTCCTCCTCTTGAGCACCGGAGAAGATGCGGGAGACCTCCTGCATCGCCCGCGCCGGTATGATCGCCTCCGTCGACCCCTCGAAGGGCTGGGCGAGCGCCAGCTCCGTCTCCTTGATGCTCAGGCGATAGGAGTCCGTCGTCACCATCCGCACCCGCGAGTCCTCGAAGCTGATCAGGATCCCCGTCAACACCGGCCGGGTCTCGTCCCGCGAGTACGACCGGGCGACCTTCTCCACGGTCTCCACGAGCAACCCCCCACTCATCTTGAAGGCTTCCTGCGCCTCGAACCCCGGAAGCTGCGGGAAGTCGTCCGCCCCGTACGCCCGGATGCGGTACTCGTTCTCCCCGGCCACGAGCCTGACCGTCCCCTCCGACCCCTCGTGCTCGAGAGAGAAGCGCCCTAGCTCCGCTGGCAACGACCGGACGATGTCGTTGAAGATGCGGGCCGGTATGACCACCCGCCCCTCCTCCTCGACCTCCGCCGGCGACGAGGTCTGCACCGAGATCTCCATGTCCGTAGCCGATAGCCTCACTACCTCCCCACTCGCCTCCAGGAGAATCCCCCCAAGCAACTGGATGGTCGATCGCGCAGAGACCCCTCGCGTAACCAGCGAGAGCTTCTTGCCAAACGTGTCGGTGTTACATACAGCCCTCATGCGCCTCCTTCCTCACCTTATTATTACTATCTAAACCATATATTTATTAGAATATTAATAATAATAAGGCCTGTGGATATGGGGATAACCGACGAAATCCGCCTTATTTAAGCCAAATACCCCACCCCGCGACTGTGGATAAAATTGTGGATAAGTCGCGTATTGTTGTGGACAAAATGTGGATAAGTGACGACTTATCCACAGGCTGGAGTTTTCCACAGATCTTCCCACAGGTTTATCCACAGATTCTACCCCTCTTATCCACAACTTTATCCACAGCTTCCCCACCCCCGACGCACCAGCGACCAAGAACTTGTCCACAATATGAATGGATTATCCACAACTTCTGTGGATAAGTTCGCAGATCTGTGGACCGTTTTCACCTTGGTTGTCCACAATGGCTCTCCAGCCTGTGGACGGGTTGTGGACAGAACACGACTTAAATGCTTGTAGGATGTTACAAAGTCCCCTCCCTGGAGGGAAGGGGGAGAAGGGATAGGGGGGATCAACGCTTGCTTTTAATGTGGTGGGTGATCTCGTGTATCTGGGAGAAGGCGTCGCGGTCGCTG
>JALYGY010000094.1 GCA_030776865.1 Actinomycetota bacterium
GGCTGGAGGAGGCCCGCCTCGCCCTGGAGAAGATGTTCTCCTACGCCAACCACCTCGGGCTCTACGCCGAGGAGATAGGTCCCAGCGGTGAGGCCCTTGGCAACTTCCCCCAGGCCTTCACCCACCTCGCCCTCATAAGCGCCGCTGTCCACCTCGACCGCGCCCTCAGCGCCGGGTAGGTCAGGAGAGTAATGCGTCCGCCGCTCTTCGAGGCCGTCCCCAACTTCAGCGAGGGACGCGACGAGGAGAAGATCGGGCGCCTCGTGGCCGCCGTCCGCGCCGTCGAGGGAGTCCGCGTTCTCGGCCTCCACTCCGACCGGGATCACAACCGTAGCGTGCTGACGTTCGCCGGGGAGGGAAGGGTCGTCCTGGAGGCCGCCGTTGCGCTGGCGAAAGCGTGCGCGAGCGAGATAGACCTCGCCTCCCAGACCGGTGAGCACCCGAGGATGGGCTCGCTCGACGTGCTGCCCTTTGTGCCGCTTGAAGGGGCTACGCTCGAGGACGCCGCCAGTTTAGCCCAGCTGGCGGGGGAGAGGATCGGCGCCCTCGGATTCCCGGTCTACCTCTACGAGGCCGCAGCGACCGCTCCTCACCGGCGGAACCTCGCCGCCCTGCGCCGCGGCGGCTACGAGGGCGTCGCCGCCCGCCTGGGACACCCCCCCTGGCAACCGGACTACGGGCCACCGGAACTCGACCCTCGCAAGGGGGCCGTGGCCGTGGGCGCGCGCTCCTTTCTCGTTGCCTTCAACGCCTACCTTGATACCGAAGACGTAGGCGTAGCCAGAATCGTAGCTAGAAGGGTGAGGGAACGCGACGGAGGGTTAACTGGTGTCAAGGCGCTCGGGCTGGAGGTAGGGGGCAGGGCGCAGGTCTCGATGAACCTGACGAACCTGGAGAAGACCCCGATCCCGGCCGTCCTCGAAGCCATCAGATCCGCGGCGGCCGAGCACGGGGCCTCGGTGGAGTCCACGGAACTGGTCGGGCTCGCGCCCATGGAGGCCATCCTGCAGGTGGCTCGCCACTACCTGAGACTGCGAGAGCTGAAGAAAGAACACATCCTGGAGGCTGCGCTGTGGGACGCGCCGTAACCCAGGTGCGTTCCGGCGTGCTAGTCTGAGGTTGCGCTACGAGGAGGAGGAGTTGTATGGACGGTCGAAGGCTGGTGGCGGCGGCGATACAGATGTCTTCCACCCTTAACAGGGAGGAGAACAAGGAGACGGCGGAGGCTCTCATCCGGGAGGCTGTCTCCGCTGGCGCAGACCTCGTGGCGCTCCCGGAGCTCTGGAGCTGTCACGGATTGGAGGACGTCTACCCCGAAAACGCCGAGCCCGTACCTGGTCCAACGACGGAGTTTCTGGGGGACCTCGCCCGCGAGCTGGGCGTATACGTGCTCGGCGGTTCGATCCTCGAGGGCGAGCCCGGTGCACAGCGCCTATCCAACACGTCCACCTTCTTCGATCCTTCTGGAGAGCTGACGGCGGTCTACCGCAAGATCCACCTCTTCGACGTGAAGGTCTCGGGCAACGAGTATCTCGAGAGCGCGACTATCGCCCCCGGAAGCGAGATCGTCACGGCCAAGGCGGGCGCGGCCACTCTAGGGCTCTCGGTCTGCTACGACGTGCGCTTTCCGGAGCTGTACCGCCTGTTGGCGCTGCGCGGCGCCGAGGTTCTGGCGGTCCCTGCGGCGTTCACCCTGCAGACCGGCAAGGACCACTGGGAGATACTGCTCCGGGCGCGGGCGGTCGAGAACCAGGCCTTCGTGATCGCGCCCGCTCAGTGGGGCCGCAAGGCCAACGGACGCTGGACCTACGGGAGGAGCATTATCGTGGACCCGTGGGGGACGGTCCTCGCCACGTGCCCCGACCGCGACGGCTACGCGTTGGCGACCCTCGACCTCGACTACCTCGACCGCTTCCGAACGGAGTTCCCGGCGCTCGCGAATCGCCGGCCCGAGGCCTATGACTGGTAAGCATACCCGCAACATGTCCTCGGTCCTCATCGACGCCTCGTCGCCCGCCCTAAAACCATCTCTTTCTCCTCCCAGACGCCGATTCGCAAATGAGGCCGGGCTCTGTGCCCGTGTTTGCCTCGGTCCGAGCCTGATGGCCGGCCGGGTTCGGCACCGCCCGGATAGGGGTTCCCGTGTAGGCGCTGCTGCCATACTACCGGCGTTCCCAGAGCACCAGGCCGTTGCCGTCGGGGTCGCGAAATACCGCCTGCGTTCCCCCTGGCATCTGCCTCGGAGGGAAATCGAAGGGGACGCCCCTGGCGACGAGTTCTTCGTGGGTTCTCCGGATGTCGTCCGTGGCCACGACGAGGCCCTGGAGCGAACCAGGGGGCATCGCCTCGAACCAGGTCACCAGCGAGAGCGAGGTCGATGAGCTCTCGGGGGCCACCTCTACCCAGCGCATGCCCTCTGCCCACAGCCTGTCCTCGCGCAGTTCGAATCCTAAAGCGTCCACGTAAAAGTTCCTGGCCCGTTGCTGGTCGCTGACCGGAACCGACACCACCTGCACATCCTTGATCATCACTAACTCCTCCTTTTTAGAACAACCCCGCCGTAGCGAACGCTACGCATACGCCTGTGGGCCCGCGAAGGCAAAGATCAGAGCGCTCCTGGCCTGTACCCCCCCAGGAGCGCGTGTCCCGCCCGCGCCCAGAACACATCAACCCCCTCAAAGCCCGCCTCCTCCATCCAGCGCAACTGCTCGGGCAGGGTCGAGGGCCTATCCATCGGGTCGGGGTAGTTGTAGATGTTCCAGCGCTCGCGAACGAAGAACGCGTGGGCTCGCTCCTCACCGTGGATCTCCCCCGAGCGGCGGCGTATCTCCTTCTCCCAGGCCGCGGCGAAGTGGCCTCTGGCGCGTTCGGTGCGAGGGGCCATCACGTCGGCGAACAGCAACGCGCCGCCGGGCTCCAGCCGATGGAGAAGTCGCGCGAACAGCTCTCGCTTGCCGGCACCGTCGAGGTGGTGGAGCACTAGAGAACTCAGGAAGACGCGCACCGCCTCCTGCGGCAGCCCGTCCATCCAGGAGGGCTCCTCCAGGCGGAACCGGCGCAGTTCGACCCGGTCTCCGTAGGGCGCCAGCAACTCTGCCGCCTTCTTTAGCATCTTCGGTGAGCCATCCAGGCCCAAGATCTCAGCCTTCGAAAACTCGTCAAGGACTGCTGCGCTCAACCATCCTGAGCCGGTGCCGATCTCCACGCCCGAGAACGGCTCGTCGGGTTCGGCCGGGATCAGGTTCAGGAACGTACGCTCGATCTCTTCGCGGCCTGGCACCATCGCCCGGCCAAACTCGATGAAGACCTTCGACTCGTCCTCGCCCCAGGCTCCCTGAGCATCGTTGGCGCCATCTGTACCTTCTCCCATATTCGGCTACCTCCCGATCGCTGGGTGCAGTCGAGACACTCTATCGTGTGCAGGTAATCGCCAGGAACCAGAGGATTTCCTAGCGGTCCAGCGCTTTCCTTTGTACCGTATGAATAGCCCGGCACGAGGTAGGTCGCGGGGCTCCCAACGCCGTCGGCACTCAGGAACGCTCTCGTCCCCGCAGACGAGCGGCGCAGCGCCTGCCGACGAGCACGGTCGGCCAGCCGATGGCGAGCACCACAATGAGCCATGCCCCGGCGTTGCCTATGGGGCCGCCGTTGAGCCACGCCACGCCGCCGAAGAGGAGCACGCCTACAAGCAGCAGGACCAGCCTGGATCTCAGGATCGTCATTTGCATCGGACACCTCCTTTCACAGATCCGTTCACCTTCTTGCCTTATAGAGCCTGCGCTCCCGGTCCTCTAAAACCACCGACACCACCCACACGTTGACCCGCACAGTCGGCTGGGTGACCTGCGGCCGGGCGCGGTGCTACCATGCGCCTATACCGGCAACGGCACTACTGTCATCGGGGAAGAATAAGGAAGAGCGGGCCGAGGACGTGGCGGTCGCATGAGAGGGATCGTTCGGGGCACGGTTGCGACAGTTCCGCGAGGAGGCCGGGCTGACGCAGGAGGAGCTGGCCGAACGTGCCAGGCTCAGCACCAACGCCATCAGCGCGTTGGAGCGGGGCCAGCGGCGGCGTCCCTACCCCCACACCGTCCGGGCGCTGGCCGACGCCCTGCATCTCTCCGGGAACGAGCGCGCTGCCCTGCTCGCCGCTGCCCCCAAGCGCGCCGGCATGGCGTTCACCAAGCCGTCCGGACGCGACACTTTGGCCTCCACGCTGCCGGTACCACCGACGCCGCTCATCGGGCGCGAGAGCGATGCCACGGCGGTCCGGGCGCTCCTCGAACGCTGCGAGACGCGGCTGCTGACGCTCACGGGGCCTGGCGGCGTCGGCAAGACGCGTCTCGCCCTCCGGACTGCATGGGACGCCGCCAAGAGCTTCCCCGACGGCGTGGCCTTCGTGTCCCTGACGCCCTTGAGCCACGCCGCTCTCGTCGTGTCCGCCATCTCGCGGTCTTTGGGGTAAAGGGAGCCGGGCGGCCAGACTCCCTTGGAGGCCCTCCTGGCCCACCTGCGCGAGCGAAGGCTACTGCTCGTGCTCGACAACTTCGAACACCTGCTCGAGGCAGCATCCGAGGTAGCCGGGTTACTCGAGGCGTGTGCGAACCTCACCGTGCTCGCCACGAGCCGAGCGCC
>JALYGY010000095.1 GCA_030776865.1 Actinomycetota bacterium
TGGAGCACCTGGACTTCGATCTGGAGCAGTTTCTCGGGAACCTGGACGCGGTCAACCCTGGCGTCGAACGCATACTCACGAGCGCCCGCACGGGTGGGGGCGTGGACGAGTGGTGTTCGTGGCTGGAACGGTACGCGTCTCGACCGTAGGCGCGAGCACCCGTGTCCGCGATGGATTCCTGGCTGGAGGGCTCCCTGCACGGCCCGACCACCCTGTGGGTGGTCCTGCTGGTAAGCCTGCTGCTGGGCTTGAGGCACGCCAGCGACCCGGACCATCTGGCCGCCGTCTTCACCCTCATAGCCTCCGAGGAGCACGAAGGGGTCAGGAAGGCCACCTTCATGGGCTTCAGCTGGGGCCTCGGGCACGGGACGACGCTCGTCCTGGTGGGGATGCCGCTCGTGCTGCTGGGACAGTACCTGCCGGAGGGGATCCAGCAGGCCGCCGAAGTGGCGATCGGGGTCATCATCGTTATACTCGCCGTCCGGCTGCTCGCGAGGTGGCGGCGCGGTGTCTTCCACGCCCACGCCCACAGCCACGACGGCGATCCCCCCCACCGCCACCTCCACTCGCACGCGGATGGTTCCGTGCACGAACACCCCCACACCACCTATGGGCTCCGCACGCCGCTCGCGGCCTACGGCGTGGGGCTCGCGCACGGCGTCGGCGGCTCCGGGGGGATCACGCTGCTCCTGCTATCTACCATCGCGCGCCCCTCGGAGGCCATCGTGGCGCTCTTCGTCTTCGCCGCGGGCACCGCCGTCTCGATGGCCCTGCTCTCGACAGCCTTCGGACTCGCCGTCGCGACGGGAACTGTCCGCAGGAATTTCGAGCGCGTCGCCCCTGTGCTAGGGGTGCTGGCCGCCGCCTTCGGGGTCTGGTACGCCGCGGGCGCTCTGGGGATCGTGGCGTACCCGTTCTAGCCCTGGGGACCTTCAATGCGCTCGGCCAGAGCGGCGATCTCCGCGGCGCGGCGCCCGAGCGCCTCTCGTAGCTCGGGTGGCCGGCGCACCACGAAAGGGAAACTCAAGCCCGCCAAGACACGCGCCATCCAGCCCAGATCCGAGGTGGAAGAGCGCATGACCACGCCGCCCACCGCCCTTTCGAGCGTCACCCCCATCGGGGGTAGCTGCTCGCGCGCCTCCTCCGGCATCGTCTCCAGCAGCACCTCCACCGACCAGCGATCCTGCGGCATGTCGGCGAGCACCCCGAGCACCCCCTCCGGGGCGTCAAAGCCGGGAGGCCGAACAAACGTGGTCTCGAGCAACTCCGTCTCGAGTACCCGGTCCAACCTGAAGATCCGCATCCCCTCCCGCAGGTGGTCGTAGCCAACCGCGTACCAGTAACCCTCCCGATGGACCACGCCGTAGGGATCCAGCTCCCGCTCGGTCACCTCGCCGAGATCGGACCGGTGACGCAGCCGGACCCGCCGCCGCTCACGCACCCCTGCGCCGAACGTCAGCACTACTTCACCCGGCGACGGCGTAGCAGGGGGCGCCACGGCAAGGGTGACCGACTCCTCGAGCATCCGAACCCGCCCGCGAAGATGCTCGGGCATCACCCGCTCGATCTTGGAGAGGGCGCCGTCGATCGCAGGGGCAACGCCGGCGAGCCCGAGGCGGCGGGCAGAGACGAGGCCGAACGCTAGCGCAAGCGCCTCCTCGTCCGTGAACATCATCGGCGGCAGCCTGAAGCCCGGTCTCAAGGCGTAGGCACCGTACCTGCCGCGATCGGCCTCGACGGGCACGCCCATCTCCTTGAGCCTCGCCACGTAGCGGCGGACGGTCCGCTCCCCAACCTCGAGCCGCCGCGCCAGCTCGGGTCCGCTTATCCTCGCGCGCGCCTGCAAGAGCTCCAGCATCGAAAGAAGCCTCGTCGTCGGACGGTAGCCGTACATCCTTCCTCCAATAACCCGCCAAAATACAAAACAGTAAACAGGAACGATTATGACCGGTTTACCCTGTAGGATCACGAGGTAGACGCACGAGGAAGGGAGAGGGACGGCGTGCGCGGAGGATGGTCGGAAAGTGAGGGCGCCCTCGCGAGAGACGCGCCGTAGTCTGAGCGTGTCTGCGACGCGCAAGAACCTCGCGCTGGTGTTATTGTGCGCCGCCTCCTTTATCGCCGTAGTCGACACGACCATCGTCAGCATCGCGTTGCCTTCGATGCGGCGGGAACTGGGCTTTTCGGGCGCCGACGCCCAGTGGATCCTCAACGGCTACGCGCTCGCCTTCGGCGGCCTCCTGCTCCTGCTCGGGCGCGCGGGAGACCTCTACGGTCGGCGCCGGCTCTTCGTGGCGGGGCTAGCTCTCTTTGCTGTGGCCTCGCTCCTCGGCGGGCTCTCCTGGAAGCCCTGGATCCTCGTCGCCGCCCGCATTCTACAGGGCATTGGCGCTGCGGCGTTCGTGCCGGCTTCGCTCTCGCTGTTGACGGTCGTCTTTGCCGAGGGGGAAGAGCGCAACCGCGCCATCGGCGTCTACGGCGCGATGGCGGCGCTGGGGTTCGTGGTCGGCATGGTGGGGGGAGGCGTGATCACGGAGCTCTTGGGCTGGCGGTGGGTTCTGTTCGTCAACGTGCCCGTGGCTCTCGCGACGCTCCTGCCAGCCCCGGTGGCGGTCCCCGAGAGCCGGAATGAGGGGGCGCCGCGCTCACTCGACCTGGCCGGGGCGCTGACGGGCACCTCGGGGCTCGGGTTGCTCATCTACGCTATCTCCGAGGTGCCGGATAGTGGCTGGACGGCCACTGCGACCGTTAGTCTCGGCACTTTGGGCATACTGCTCATGGCCTGTTTCGTGGTAGCCGAACGCCGCTCGTCGGCGCCGCTGGTGCCCCCTGGCGTGCTGAGGAAGCGCGCCGTGGTCGTCCCCAACGCGGCGATCTTTCTACAGTCGATGGTCGGCATCGCCTGGCTCTACGCACTGACGCTCTACTTCCAGGAGGTGCTGGGCCACAGCGCGCTTACCACCGGGCTACTCTTCTCGCCCATGACCCTCGCCTCCGTCGCCGCCGCTCCTGCAGCCGGGCGGCTCGCTACGAGGCTCGGGGTGAGGACGATGGCAGCTTCGGGCCTCGCGCTGGTGGCGGTGGGGTTGCTCCTGATGACGCGCATGTCCGAAAGTGGGGGTCTTCCCATCGTGCTCTTGGGCATGGTGGTCGGGGAGGGCGGGTTCATGTTCTCCAACGTCTCCCTGATGATCGCCGGCAGCGGGAGTACGGGTGAGGGCCAGCGGGGTCTTGCCGCTGGCCTCCTGAATACCTCCATACAGCTCGGCAACGCCTGGGGGTTGGGGGTGGTCGCCACGGTGGTCGCGGCTGTGACGACCGCGCTCGGCGGCGAGGCGGGCGGCCCCGAGGCGTTCGTCGGTGGCCTGCGGTGGGGGCTCTATGCCTGCGCGGGCTTTGCCGTGTTGGCTCTGCCGATCACCCTTCTGGGGCTGCCCAAAAACCGATCGTTGGACAAACGAGAAGCACCCGATGATGGGTAAAAGGAATGTCCGGCACGAGTCACCCCTCCCGGACCTCGCTCCGACCACTCGTCGGGCGAACGGAGGGTGAAGACGGTGATCTCCGGCCTGCACAGAAAGCGGAGACGGAGGTGCACGAACCCGAGGCCCCGGTTGGTGTACAGGATCATGCCTCCGACCTGGTAGAGCCCCCTGGTGTAGCGCTGCGAGAAGGGCGGAAGTACCAGGCGTCTCAGAAGAGGAACCCCGATCTGGCCGCCGTGCGAGTGGCCCGAGAGCTGCAGATCGAAGCGCCCGGTGGCGGCGCTCACGTCGGCGAAGTCCGGCTCGTGGGCCAGGAGGATGGCCGCACCCGATTCGGGCAGTTTCTGCAGTACGAGATCCAGCCGGCTCCGGCCCTCCATGACGTCGTCGATCCCCGCGACGTGCAGCGCGGCCTCTCCCCGCTCGAGGGTGATAGCGCCGTTGATCAACTCCGTGACGCCGGCCTCGCGGATGCAGCGCCGCACGAGCTTTACGTCCGTCAGGTAGTCGTGGTTGCCCAGAATGGCCACGCGGCCGTCGCGCGCCCTCAAGTCGCGCAGCGCCTCGATGAGCCGTCGCGCGTCGAGCTGCTCGGCTGAGTAGCTCGCGAAGTCGCCCGTTATAGCGACGAGATCCGGGCGCTGCTCGTTGACCTT
>JALYGY010000096.1 GCA_030776865.1 Actinomycetota bacterium
GCCGCCACCGACTGCCGCGCCCGGCGCGCTATCTGGCGGCAGTTCTCTTCGCTCTTATCCACGATGCGTGAGATCTCGTCGTAGTCGTAGTCGAAGACCTCGCGCAACAGAAAGACCGCCCGTTCTACGGGGTTGAGGCTTTCGAGCAGCACCAAGAAGGCCATCGAGAGTGATTCGTCTAGCTCGGTCGAGTAGGCAACTTCCTCGAAGGCGTTCGAGACCAGCGGCTCCGGCAGCCAGGGACCTACGTAATCTTGGCGCCACGCTCGTGCCGAGCGCAGACGATCTATGGAGAGGCGCGTGACCACGGCCGAGAGGTAAGACTTGGGCGAGCGCACCTCCGCCTCGGGCGCTTTCCGCCAGCGCAGGTAAGCCTCCTGCACGACGTCCTCGGCGTCCGCGACGCTACCGAGCATCCGGTAGGCGATCGAGAACAGGAGCGAGCGATGCCGCTCGAAGTCTTCGGTCCGCGCCGTCATGGGCTCAGCTCCTTGTTTCGCCCAACATATCGTCCTCTATAAAGAAGACGAGTAAGGCCAGCGCGCTGTGACAATCATCCGCGTAACTGCGCACTACCCAACCTCATAGCTTTTAGGTTATGGCACGAGTCCTTACGCTCGCAACTCCCTCGTCAAGAGCGGCGGCTTTTCCGCCCCCTCCGTAGATCACTGCGTTCTTGTTCTCGAGCGGCATTTTCATCCACCTGTTCGTCGAGTTCTCCCTGGCCCGGATCTTACGCCTCCCTGCAGTCGGCGGGCTTAGCCTCGGACTGGATCTCTTCCATGGCCCGGCGCTCGGGCTGCAACACGGTCAGGGCGACCACGATGGCCACGACGACGAGTCCGGCCCCGATCAAGAACGACAGCTGGTACCCCTCCGTCAGCGCGGCGGCGGTGATCTTGCCGTTCTCGATCAGGCGCTCGCTGCGCGTCGCCGATAGGGTTGCGAGCACGGCGAGCCCCACAGCCGCCCCGACCTGAACCGTCGTGTTGACCAGGCCGGAGGCGAGGCCTGCGTCGCTCTGCGTCGCCCCCGACATCGCCAGCGTCATCAGCGCCGGAAAGGAGGTGCCGATACCGATGCCGAGCAGGATCGTCGATGGCAGCACGTCGGTGGCGTAGTTGCCGTCCACGGGCACGCGCGCGAACAGGGCGAGTCCCGCCGCGATCAGTACGAGGCCGGGAAGGAGCGTCCTCCTGGCGCCGAAGCTCATAATGAGCCGCTCAGAGTAGCGCACCGACAGGGTTCCCATTACGATCGTCGTGGGCAGGAAGGCGAGCCCGGTCTGGAGGGCATCGTAGCCGAGCACCCGCTGCAGGTAGAGCACGCCGAGGAAGAACATCCCGAACATCCCAGCGACGGTCAGCGCCTGGATCGCGTTCGCCCCGGTGACGTTGCGCGAGCGGAAGATCCTAAGCGGTATGAGGGGGTTGCGTGCCGTGGCCTCGCGCACCACGAAGGCAACGAGCAGCGCGAGCGCGGCGGCACCGAGCACGAGCGTCCGGTCCGCGCCCCAGCCGAGCTCGGCGGCCGGCTCGACTATCGTGTAGACACCGAGCATCAGCGAACCGGTGATCAGGACCGCGCCCAGGCCGTCTGCCCCCCACCCGAAACCGATCCCCTTGTCCCTGCTGATCAGCCGTAGGGCCAAGACCGCCGTCGCGATGCCTACGGGCACGTTGATGAAGAAGATCCAGTGCCAGCTGATCCCCTGGGTCAGCACACCACCGGCGATCAGCCCGACCGAGCCGCCGGCAGAGGCGACGAAGCTGAAGACGCCGATCGCCCTCGCCTGCTCGCGGGGCTCGGGGAACATGGTAACGATCATCCCGAGAACCACAGCTGTGATCATGGCGCCGCCGAGGCCCTGGACGAAGCGCGCCGCAACAAGCATCCCCTGGCTCTGGGCGATGCCGCACAAAAGCGAGGCCACCGTAAACACGCCAAGGCCGGCCAGGAAGACGTCCCTGCGGGAGATGAGGTCCCCGAACCGCCCGGCGAGCAGGAGCAGGCCGCCGAAGGAGATCAGGTAGGCGTTGACGACCCAGGCGAGACCCGACTGCGAGAAGCCGAGGTAGTCCTGGATCGCCGGGAGCGCCACGTTCACCACGGTGGCGTCAAGGACGATCATGAGCACCCCAACGCACAGCACGTAGAGGGCGATCCAGCGTTTCCTGTCAGTCACCTTGTCCTCCGATGTCACGGTCGCCTTTCTCACTTAGAGTTGCAACATCATCCGGTTGGAGCATACGGCAATAGTCCTAAAATACAACTAGTAAATTTCACAAAATTACTAAACGAACGCGCATCAGGACTTGCGGTGGTAAACTTTTAGGGATGGCTATGAGGCGCACATACTATGGCGGGTGCGCCGCCGCACGTGCCCTCGACCTCGTAGGCGAGAGATGGGCAGGACGACGGCGGCAAACGCCAAGAGAGCAACGACTGCTCACAGGAGTGGCTTCCCGATCCAGCGCATGATTGTTCCGGCCGCGCTGCTCACCGCGACTCAATACTGACACC
>JALYGY010000097.1 GCA_030776865.1 Actinomycetota bacterium
ACACCGAGATAGACGGGGTCGGCTTCGTCGTCTCCGAGCTCTCGCCCTATGTCGAGGACCTCGACTGGTCAGATCTCACCGAGCCCGAACAGATGGCGCCGGTGCTGGACTACCTTGGTCGGGCGACAGCCAAGGTACACTGTGTCGCGGACAAGGATTCCGACCCGACCCTCGTCGGCTTCCAGACCGAGGATGAGATCGTCGAGGCGCTCAGCGGCAACGAGGAGGAGTTCGTCAAGGAGATGATGGACTTCGGCATGGGTTACTCCGAGATCGCTCGCGAGGACCACCGGCTGTTCGTCGACGCCTTCCGCAACGGACAGATCCCGGGTCTGTCGGACCGATGAGACGCCTGACCCGTAGCGCGGATTAGTCCTTGCCAGAACCGGCGGTGCTCACCTTCCGCATCCGCCTCGCCCCGACGGCGTCAAGGGTTAGCAGGCGGCTCGGGTATGGGTGTAGGATTGTCGGGTTGGCGTTCCCACAAGGAGGCGGACGATCTTGGAGCTCCATCTCGAGGATAAGGCTTTCGTGGTAGGCGGCGCGAGCAGCGGGCTCGGCAGGGCCGTCGCTGAACAATTGGTGTCGGAAGGCGCGAGGGTACTCCTTGTCGCCCGAAACGTCGACTCCCTGCAGGAGGTGGCGCGGGAACTCGGCGAGCGAGCCCAACAGTGTGCGGCGGACGTCTCCCACCCATCGGGCGTCGACAAGGTCGCTGCGACCGCGCTCGACCGCTTCGGCACGCTGGATGGCGTGCTCGTCAACGCGGGAGGCCCACCCTTCGGGCCCGCGCTCGAGTTGACCGACGAGCAATGGCTCGACGCGTTCCGCCTCCTTGTAGGTGGACCCGTGCGGCTGCTGCGCACCCTCGTCCCAGAGATGAACGAGGGCGCCTCCGTGCTCTTCATCACCTCGACTTCGGTCCGCCAGCCGATAAAGGACCTCGACTCGTCCAACGTGCTGCGCCCCGGGGTGGCGGCGCTGGTAAAGTGCCTCGCCAACGAGCTCGGGCCCCGAATCCGCGTCAACAGCATGGCCCCTGGGCGCATCGACACCGCCCGGTCGCGCTCGCTCGATGAGGCGCGAGCCGCGGACTCCGGCGTCTCGACCGAGGAGCAGCGCCGCAACGTGAGTGAGGGAATCCCCCTTGGCCGCTACGGCGAGCCGGCGGAGCTGGGTCGTGCAGCCGCCTTTCTGCTCTCGCCCGCAGCCTCTTACATAACGGGGGTCTCCTTGCAGATCGACGGCGGTCTCGTCTCCGCGGTCCCCTAGCGCTCCGGCGCCAAGGTCAGGGGCGAGACGTTCGAGTAGCCTCCGAACGCTTGTGGCGGCCAAGAGGTCTAAAACCCTGTGATCGGGGCCCACAAAGCGGAGCAGCGAGCAGAGCGTCTGTACGAGCAGACCGCGAGGAGGTCTCAAAGAAAGATGGAGTACGCGGAGTTAGGCTGGCAGGAGGCCGTCGTTCTGGGCTGCGCCAAGCAGGATGGGGTCCTGGAAGCGGTCGCAGACGGGAACCCTCCGGCCGACGAAGTGGCCAGCCGACTGGGCTTGAGCCCCCGGGCCGTTCGCGCCCTGCTCTCGGCGCTGGCCGAGATGGGGGGTTCTTGCAGAGGAGGACGACGGGTTCCGGTTACTCGAAGAGCACCGAGGGGCCTCTTCTGGAAAAGAGCCATCCGGATTACGCCGGGGGCCTGGTCGTGCACCGGTTCGAGCTGATCCGGAAGTGGGGCCGGATGCCCGAGATCTTGAAGACGGGTAATGAAGCCGGAGGATAGGTCAGAATAACCGTCGCGGACGCCGGCTAACAGAATCCGGCGGCGAAAGGAGAACACCATTGAGGCTCGTGACCATCCGGCAGGGCGGCAGGGAAGAAGCGGCCCTCGTGCTCCCCGATGGCGTAGCGCCCGTTCGGAAGGTCTACGGTCTCTCCAGCGAGGATGCCGATTTGCTCTCTCTGCTGAGGAGCGGGCGCTTTTATGAGTTGAAGGAGGCCTACGGGCGGGGAGAGCTAAGAGCAGGAGCATCCTCCAGGTTCTCCTACGGCCCGCTCTACCGCCGACCGCGCAAGATCTGGGGCATCGGCCTCAACTACGTCGAGCACGCCGGCGATCTCTCCGAGGCTGCCCCCGCCGACGAGCCGGCGAGCTTTATGCGGCCGGACACGACCATTATTGGCCCGGGCGAGGAGGTAGTGCTGCCTACCCAGTCCGAGCGCGTGACCGCCGAGGCGGAGCTGGCGGTGATCATCGGGCGCGAGGCGAAGGACGTGCCCGAGGAGGACGCTCCCTCCGTCGTGGCGGGTTTCACCACGGTGCTGGACATGACGGCCGAGGACATCCTGCGAAAGAACCCCCGCTACCTCACGCGCTCGAAGAGCTTCGACACCTTCTTCTCCTTCGGCCCCGAACTCGTGACGCCCGACGAGGTTGCGGACGTAGACTCCCTGGAAGTCTCCACGGTACTGAACGGCGAGGTCCGGCGCACCAACACGGTCTCGAACATGACCTTCTCTCCGTGGTGGCTGGTCTCGTTCCACTCGCGGGTCATGACTCTGCTGCCGGGCGATGTGATCTCGACGGGGACGCCGGGGGCGGTGGTCATAGAGGGGGCGACGTCGCCGAATGCCGCATCACCGGCTTTGTGCCGCTCTCCAACCCCATCGTCCGGTAGCTTCACCGCTCCCCGGCTCGGCCTATAATCGTACGTCGATCGGAATCGCAAAGGAGGGTGTTCTCGGTGTCC
>JALYGY010000098.1 GCA_030776865.1 Actinomycetota bacterium
GGTTCGCCCTCGAAGCCGCGCGCAAGGCCACCGGGATACTCGAAGAGAGGCACGACCTCGCCGTCAGCGTGCTCGTCGGCCAGGTCCGCTCGGCGGCGGTGGACATACTCAGGAGCACCGGCATGGATCAGGCCTCCGCCCTGCAGGCCCTGGAGGAGGCCGCCGGTCGCGCCTCTGAGATCGGCTGAGCCGATTTTACGAACCAATGACCCTGCCGGCTTGCGCGGCCAACTCGAGCGCGGTGCTGACCAGTTGCTCGTTGTCCCGAGCGGGGTTGCCGTCGGGCATCATCAGCGTATCTTCCAATCCGATGCGCGTGTCGTAGCCTCGCTCCAGCGCGTACCCGAGCATCGGCCAGGTAATCTCACCCTCGCCGTGCAAGAGCCGCGGCGTACTTACGCGGGTCTCGTCGAGCACCACCTCTATCCTTCGAGCGGTCGTACGCGCTTTCTCCGCGGTCCGCTCCCGCACCAGCTCGATCAGCACCCGCGTGCAGCGGTCGGCCTGGCCGCTTTCGAGCAGGAGCTGAACATCCTTCGGCATCCAGAGTCCCGCTTCCACGCCGACACCAGCGTCCAGCAGAACGGTGCACACTTCCGTCGCTCCCTTCTCGGAGAGGTTCACCGAGGCGAAGTCCGGACGGTCCTCCGCGGGCAGTGATCCCCACGCGCCGACAAGCTCGATTCGACGTTCCAGATCCGGCTCGATCCACGCCCCCGTAGAGACACCGACCGGAACGTTTGGGCAAGCGGCACGCACCGTCCCGACCGCCGCAGCTACCGCTTCCGCTTCCAGTGTCTCCGAGCCGTCCGGCAGACGAGGATGGAAGTGGAGCGCGCCCGCTCCGGCTCCCACTACCCCTCGAGCATCCCGGGCGAGCTCTTCAGCAGAGAGGGGCAAGGCTGGGTGCTCCCCAGGTTTGCGGTTGCCATTCAGGCATGCCTTGATCAACATGGTTGGACTCCTCACGATCCAGATGTCAACCTACTGTTTCTCCCGAGCGTAGCCCACTACATCACTTGAACGCGCCGCGATCGTCGCGCGGGAGGCGAACGATCACCACCGGTATCCCGGGATCGCAGCGTTCATGCCCTGAACTCCCGGGCCAGGAAGGCGTCGGCCTCGATCTCGACCAGGATCTCCGGCGCGATCAGGCGCCGCACCTCGACCATGCTGGTGGCCGGCCGGATCTTCCCGAAGAACTCGCCGTGGGCCTCCCCGACCTTCTCCCAATCGTCTATGTTCACCACGTAGATCCTGGTCCGCACCACGTCGGAGAGCTCGGCCCCCACCGCCTGGAGCGCCACCTTGATGTTGTTCAGAGCCTGAATAGTCTGCGCGTAGGGGTCACCCGCCCCCACGTAGCCACCGCTCCCGTCGGTGGCGGTGGTGCCGGACACGTACACGAAGGGTCCCCGGCGCACCGCTCGCGAGTAGCCTACGGCCTGCTCCCACACCGTGCCGCTGCTCACGTTCTCTCGCCTCACAAAAGCCCTCCAGACGAAAGAGCCTTCTGCGACAACATCTCAGCGCCAGCGCTCCCCGCCCTGACTCCTGGCGAGCCCGTCGGCGATAGCCACCCAGACGGTCTCCTCTACGCCCAACCATAACCTACGCTCGATAGATAGAGACACCATTTGATTCTACCGTCCGGCCAAGCACAAAAGGACACCGACCGCCCGGGGATCAGCGGGGCGCTGGTCAGCACTCAGCCTTCAGCTTCTTTGCTGATAGCCGTCTTACGGGTCTGACCGTGCGTGGCTAGAGGATAGCAACGGATGGTATCGACGGCCTTCGAAGCCCGAGCCGCGCATATCTTCTCTTACCCAAGCCCGGCCTCCCGGGCGCGGATCGTGGCCTCCTTGCGGTCGGCGACCTGCAGCTTGTGGAGGATGTTGGAGACGTAGTTGGCCACCGTTTTGGGGCTCAAGGAGAGCAGCCGGGCGATCTCGGCGTTGGAGGCGCCCTTCGCCATGATATGCAGCAACTCGCGCTCGCGGTCTGTGAGGGCGGGGAATGCTTCTCTGGGGACGGCGGGACGGTCGGTAGCGAAGAAGTCCGCGAGACGCGCGGCGACGCCAGGCCCGAAGACCGCGCCACCGCGTCCTACTGCGCGGATGGCGCTGAGCACGTCGTCCTTGTCATCGTCCTTCAAGACGTAGCCCCTCGCGCCCGCGCGCATGGCGGTGAAGACCGTGGCGTCGTCCTCGAACATGGTGACGA
>JALYGY010000099.1 GCA_030776865.1 Actinomycetota bacterium
CGCCGCGCCTTCGTCGTTTATGGTTACAGGATAGGAGAAGTCGTAGTCGCTCGCGGCGTCGCCGCGCATCCCCTGGGCGACACCGCGAGCGAGCTGCTCGATCCGCTCCGGCATCTTCCGTCGGAGAGCTTCGTTTAACGTACGCACTGTCCCCCCAAGCCACGCCGTTTCGGGGATGATGTTGAAGGCGCTCCCGGCCCTGATCTCCCCGACGGTCAACACCGCGGGCTCGACCGGGTCCACCTCCCTCGAGACCACGGTCTGCAGCGCCGTCACGATCTGGGCGGCCATGGCGATAGCGTCCGCCGTAAGGTGCGGCATGGCGCCGTGCCCGCCGCTGCCCCTGACCGTTATCTCGAAGGCGTCGGCTGCGGCCATGATAGGGCCCGCCTTTGTCGCCGCCGTCCCGAACGGAACCCCGGGCCACAGGTGCAGCGCGAAGATGCAAGCAACATCATCAGCCATCCCCGACTCCACCATCACCTTCCCTCCGCCCCCACCCTCTTCGGCCGGCTGGAAGAAGAACCTGACCGTCCCGTTCAACCGCTCGCGCATCCCCGAGAGAGCATGCGCCGCCCCGACGAGCATGCTCGTGTGCCCGTCGTGGCCGCAGGCGTGCATCTTGCCCTCGATCTCCGAAGCGAACGGCAGGCTCGTCTCCTCGTGTATCGGCAGCGCGTCCATGTCCGCCCTCAGCCCCACCGTCGGACCGTTACCCCCGCCTCTCAGGGTGGCGACGATGCCGTTCTCGGCGACGCCGGTCTGTATGTCGAGCGGGAGACCTTCGAGCGCCGAAAGCACCTTCTCCGCGGTCTTCTTCGTACCGAAGCCGAGCTCGGGCTCCCGATGGATGTCTCTTCTCAGATCGACGATCCTCTCTCCGAAACTCTCCCTAACTCCCTCTATAAGGCCATCAAACCTCTGAACAACGCTCATCTTCGACTCCTCCTGATGGCTTTTCTTTCGATTTGCGTAGGGTAGTCGGAGTTTACAGGCCGTCACGGAACGGGTCTGGACCCCGCAACTCTACGGGATCCAGACCCGAGCGGGCGACTCGTCGGGGAGGGAGCTGAGGACCACCTTCTCGATGCCGAGGCGCCAGAGCTCGCGGGTCACGACGGAGGCGTCGGCCATGCTCTTGCCGGGGTGGACACCGGTGATGAGCGCAGCGGGACGTGCCCCCTCGGGGATCACGGAGAGCGAGCCCTCCGCGAGGGCGCGGGCGAAGGCTCTGGCGGTTATGCTCTGGCCGGGTCCGATGCCGGTCAGCTGCGAGAAGAGCTCCGGGCGGTGGACGTGCTCTTCGTCTACCGGCATGCCAAAGGCGCTTATATTTCCCACGGCGACGACGAGCGTCGCCGCCTCGGGTAGAAGGGGTTCGTGCTCGGCGGTGCCCTTGATCGGGCGCCGGCGCGACCCATCGGCCTCTACCAACACCACGTCGGCGAGCGAGACTAGTGAAGAAATGAGATCCGGCTCCACCCCGCCGACGCGGTTCTTGGAGAGCAGCCCGCTGCCGACCACGACCCCCGAAGCCCCGCCTGAGAGCGCCTCCTTAGCCTTCGCGCGTAGCTCGTCGGCATCCTCCGAGGTGACGAGCGGGCCTACCCTCTCCGCCTCGCTCACGAGCAACTTGGTGGTCGGAACGGCGACGACGGTCATCCCGGCCTCCGAGAGCTCATCGGCGATTTTCAGGATCGCGCTGGACTTCCCACCAGCCCCCGCGAAAGCGACCACGTCACCGGAGGAGATGCTGAGCGCCAGATGCAGTTTCAAAACCTCTCCTTCCCCACCGGGATCTTGTGCACCTCTATTCATGTTACATCAAGAAGCCGCTCCGCGGGCTTTATGCTATGTTGGATACTAGAAGTTTGCCGTGGGATGGAGGGCTTCACGGGGATTACGCGAGGCTGGGCGGGGGTAACTAAGGCAAGAGCCCTCGGGTTCGAAGAAAGGAGCGTGGGAGATGGAAGAGCGAGAACGGGTTGCCGAGTTCGGCAGGGAGCTAAGGGAGGGTCCCGAGCCCTCCGACCGGAGCATCAAGGAGATAGTAGAGGCCTTAAGACCGCAGCTTCAGGAGCTGGTTGACAGGCAGATCGAGCTGGCGCGCACGGAGCTGGTGCCGGTCGGCCGGCAGGCTGGCATCGCGGTGGGGCTCCTGGTTACCGGCGCGGTGTTCCTGTTCGTCTTCCTCATCTTCCTAGCCCTCACCGGGGTGTACGCGTTGAACCTCTTTCTGCCTCTGTGGGCTTCGGCGCTCATCGTCTCTGGTATACTGCTCTTGATCGGGGGGATACTGGCCGGGACGGGTGCCAACGCGCTCAGGAGGTTGGATCCCAAGCCTCACCGGACGATACGCACCCTCCAGCAGAACGTCAACTGGTTGAAGGGGCAGTTCAGGTCGTGAACGAGATACCGGAGCGCATAGAACGGGAGATGTTCGAGATTCGGAGCCGCATGGCCCCGGACGTGAGAGACCTGCGCCAGCACGTGGATCCCAAGGTAGTCACCAAGCAGCTCAGCACCAGGATCAAGGAGCGCATCAGAGGTACTCTGACCAGTGCGGGCGAGAGCCTCCTCGATTCCGCCAGGCGCCAGGTCGACGCGATCCGCGAGGCCCGCCAGGGGGGTAACCCCTCCGCCTTCACCGACGCCGTGAAGAGGGACCCCCGACCCATGATCGTGCTGGCCTTCGCCCTCGCCGCCACCCTGATGGCGGCGCGCAAGATCTCCAACGGGCGAGCGGGATAGGGAGAGGCGAATCCCCTGCTGCTTCCGAAACCTGCCGCGCCGCTCGTTACAGATACGGTTCTGGGGGTGACCCACGTCCATTTCCAGCCCGTGGACGGCGCGGCGGGCGCGTTTCTCGGGGCGACGGTCGATCGTGCCATGAGGAGAGACGCCCTGGACCCCGTGCCTTTAGTTTAGCCCTAACATTGTAGTTTGACGGTACACCGTTCCTCGTTGAAGAGGCTGATGGCTGAAGTGCTGACAGCTACAGAACAAAAAGGCCGGGCGAAGGGCCCGGCCCTCACGTCTACTCTGCTTCGGCGGCTCTAGGCGGGGGTGACGTTGACCGCCTGCATACCCTTCTTACCCTGGGTCTTCTCGAAGGTTACGCGGGTGCCTTCATCCAGGGACTTGAACCCGCCGCCCTCTATGCCGGAGTAGTGGACGAAGAGATCCTCGCCCCCGTCATCCGGAGAGATAAAGCCGTAGCCCTTCTCGTCGCTGAACCACTTTACCGTTCCTTCTTGGGCCATGCCTTGCGCCCACCTTTCTTCCCTGGGCCGAATCGACAAAAGTGCCGCCTCGCGCTTCGGGGCGGCACCCTACCGGTTCGACCCTGCCTTAAACTGCGCTGCGCACTTTAGTACAAAACCTTGCGGCTTGCACGCAAGGTCAACCGCGGCTACTCGGGCAATCCGGACTCCAGCAGCGCGGCACAGTCCCTGTAGACTTCGACGGCGCCGGCTTCTCTGAGCTCCTGCTCGCTGAAGGCCCCGCCGGTGAGGACGGCGACCGCCCGGACGCCGGCGGCATTCGCCGACTCGATATCCCAGATGGCGTCGCCCACGGCCACGGTTTCGTCCGGCAAGACGTCTGCCCTCTCCAGGGTCAGCTCGAAGATGTCCGGAGCGGGCTTGGAGTTTTCGACGTCGCTCGAGTTGACGACGCCGGAGATCCTGCCCTCAGCCTCGAGCTCGCCCATGTGGTGTTCGAGCTCCTCGTCCTTGGCGCTCGTGACGAACCAGACTTCGTAGCCCCCCTCGCCGAGAGCAGTGATCAACTCCTTCGCCCCGGGGAGCGGGTGGCCGTGCTCCTGCAGCTCACTGTAGAACTCACTGTGCAGCTCGTCGACCTTCTCAGCCACCTCTTTGTCCTCGACGAACTCGCCGATCAAGAGGTCGGAGCCCTTCCCGACCTGCCGGTGAAGCTCTATCCTGGGCACCCGGTACCCCGCCTTCTCGAACGCCCGCGCCCACGCCTCGACGTGCAGGTAGTTCGTGTCCATAAGCGTCCCATCTACGTCGAGCACCACGACCTTCGCCACTTTCGACCTCCTCTCGACTCAGGGAACATGGCTTACCATTCTTCTGCTGCGGGCACAAACGTCCCCCCTCCCACAACTGTTGCCGTAGAATGAGCTGGACGCAGGAGGTTAGAGTATCACCAAACCTCCGAGCTTGCCCCGCAACACCGCCAACCCACCCCGAGTGGCCCAAGGTGCCCCACCCGGCGCAAACGGCTTGACCGCTGAGCACACGAGCCCGTTATGACAAGGGGCAACGTGAGTCTCTGCTTAGCTTGCAGAAGGACCGGGCTCTGGCATCCTTGGGAGGGGGTGATCTCGTCGCCGATAAACCCGACCCTATATGTGTGATCAGCCGTGCCCTGGATTCCTCGCGGGACGAGGGAACCTGTACCCGACTCTCAGAGCACTCTACGCCATCAAGAAGGGGCGCGCATCCCCCAAATGAGTGATTTTTTCCGGCTCATTCGGGCTAGAGGGCATCATGAAGAAGGGTCCCAAGCCATTCTAGGGCCCCAGCCACCCTACGGGAGGTCGGGCGTGTATGAGATCGATCTGTGGTTGAGGTACAAGTCGAAGGCGGTAGACCTTGTATGGTTTAACCGGACATGTAAGGTGAGCCTACGGGCGGGCCGTGGCCGCGTCTCGGGTCGCGGAGGGGGATTTCCTTCCCGATTCGCATAGCGGCCCGCCTCACTCCAATCGTACTCCCGTCAATGCGGGTGTGGCCACGGCACACAGCGGCATCGTGGTGACCTAGGATAGCCGGAGGCCAGGAACGTGGAGGCAGACGCGTTGCTAATCATCATCAAGGTGCTGACCATCTTCCTGGCCCTTGGCGTGCTGACGGTCGTGCTGCT
>JALYGY010000100.1 GCA_030776865.1 Actinomycetota bacterium
GGTGCTCTTCAAGTGGCACAGCCTCGACCACGTCAGCCTCGATGAATCCTACACCAAGCCGCCGAAGAACCCAAAAAGTCCCTTTGACTACTTCCACATCAACTCCATAGAGGTGGATGAGGACTCCAACCTGCTCGTCTCCGCCCGCAGGACCTCCACCGTATACAAGATCGAGCGCAACAGTGGCGAGGTGATCTGGCGGCTGGGGGGCAAGAGGAGCGACTTTGAGATGGGCCCTGGCACTCGCACCGCCTGGCAGCACGACGCTAGGCGCCAGCCAGATGGCACCATCACCATCTTCGATAACGGCGGCGTGACGAAAGACGAGCTCTCTTACGGTCTGGTGCTAGAGCTCGACGAGGAGAAGATGAGGGCCACCCTGGTACGCAGGTACGCCCACCCCGACGGACGGCTCGCTGGCACCCAGGGCAGCATGCAGGTTTTGCCAAACGGCAACGTATTCATCGGCTGGGGCAGCAATCCGCTCCTCTCTGAGTTCAGCAAAGATGGCGAACTGCTCTTCAACGCCGCCTTTCCGCCCGGGGTGGAGTCCTACAGGGCCTTTCGCTCTGTGTGGAGTGCACAGCCGGGTGACGCTCCCGCCGTAGCGGCAGATCGCGCCGCCTCAGAAGAGAAGGTAACGCTGTATGCCAGCTGGAACGGGGCGACGGAGGTCGCTACCTGGGAGGTGTTGGCTGGTCCCAACCCTGAGGAGCTGGAGGCGGTGGCAACCGCCCCCCGAGAGGGCTTTGAGACGGCCATCACGGTCAATACTGCGGAGCCCTACGTCGGGGTGCGGGCCAGGGACTACTCGGGTCGGGTGCTAGGGACCTCCATGCCCATCCAGGCGTGAGCCCGAGTACGCACAAGGGACGTACCTCATGCAGGGAGACGGGATAGTGGGCAAGGCTTGGGCCCGTCTCCGGTGGTTCGAGGTTTGCGTAGCGCTCGTGGGCGGGGCGGCCTTCGCCGTGGTCGGACCTCTCCGGGGCGCTTTCGCAGTCCTACCCGAGGTCCTGCTGGTGGGCACCCTGGTTCTTTTCATGGTGCCCGGGGTGTTGCTGACGCGTTGGTTTTTGAGCGAGTATTTCTCCGGGGTAGCGGCGCTGCCCGCGGCCTTCGTGATCAGCGCGGGCGCCTTCGCGCTGCTCGGCGTGCCCATGCTCCTCCTGCAGAGCACTCTAGAGGCCTACCTGTGGGCCTCGGGCACGGCGGTTGCCGGCTCCCTTCTGGCCGCCGCGCTCGTCGCGCTCCGCCCGGGGCAACCGGCCAGAAGGGACCCCGCAGCCTTCGACCGCGGGGGCCTGTTGTGGTTGCCGTTTCTGGCCCTGGTCGCGGAGTTGGCCTACATCAGCCGGATCAACGCCCCGAGCTCTTTCGGGGACATCTGGGTCTACCTCTCGTGGGTCAGGGAGTTCCTCGGCGGGGACCAGCTCGCCTCCGAGGAACCCTACTTCGGGGGTCAGGTCGGCCTCTCCCGGGTCAGGATCAACGGCTGGTTGCTAGAACAGGCAGCCTTCTCCAGGGTCTCGGGGGTGGACCCTGTGGATCTGGTGTTCTCGTACCTGAACCCGGCGCTTGTGGTGGTGGCGCTACTGGCATTCTACGCGCTGGCGCGCACGCTTCTGGGGAGCGAGAAGGCAGCTCTCTTCTGCGGGTGTCTCTACGCGCTGTTCTTGCTGGTCCACCTCCACGTTTCGCGCCTGACCTTTGGGGGCGAGTTCATCCAACGCCTGCCGGAGGACAAGCTGGCCACCAAGTTCCTCTTTCTCCCCCTGGCACTCGCCTTCGCGGCGGCCTTCTTGGAGGGCGGCAGACGAGTGTACTTGTGGTGCTTCGCGTTCGTCTGTTGCGCCGTTATGGCCGTGCACCCGATTGGGTTGGCGATAATCGGGGTGTCCATGGCCGGCTTCGGCACCCTGCACCTGGCGGCCAACCCGCGCGCCCGCGAGCGCTGGGGCAGGATCTCGGCCATGGGCCTCGCGGGGCTCGTCGTCATCGCTGTGTCCGCGATCCTCATCCTCGAGGTCGCCGGCAAGCCGCTCACCGCCGTGCTCACAGACTCCGACATCAACTCGGGCGACCCCGACGTGCTGCGGAACATGATCTTCGTGAGCCCGGAGAGGCAGCGAATCTTCGAGTTCGCGGACGGCTCGTACATGATGCACCCTTCGCTCGTGCTCAACCCGGTGATACTGACCGCCTTTGTGACCGGGACACCGTTCCTGCTCTGGCGGGTGAGGGGCAGCCTGGCAGCCCAGCTTCTCCTCGGGGCACTAATCCTCACCACCGTCGTATGCTACGTTCCCCCGATCGCCACGTTCTTGGGGGACGAACTCGTACTTCCCGGACAGCTGTGGCGCCTGGCTTGGCCAATTCCTCTGGCGGCCCTGCTAACGCTGGGCTGGTTCGCGTGGGAGGTGTCTAGCCTCGCGGCCGCTGGGATGGAGAGGCTCCGGCTGGCGCGCCCACTCGCCCGAGCGTTGCCGCTCTTGCTGGTGGTTGCTTTGACGGTCGCCGCCGTTCCCTGGGTGAAAGCCGGCCTCGAGCCCGTAGAGCGCCATAAGGAAGTTTCGCGCGCGCAAGGTTTCTACCCGGTCGATCCCATCTATCCCTGGATCCGCGACGAGATAGCATCGCCCAGCGTCGTACTGGCTTCGGATCTCTACAGCGCCCGCATCCCCTCCTACTCCTCCGAGGCGAACGTGGTGAGCCGCAGGGGTAGTCTGATCCTGCGGGTCCTGCCTAAGCTAAAGAAGCGAGTGGACAACCAGATAGAGGTGCCGCAGGGGTCGCTCGACGTGCGGGAGTTCTTCAACGGGACCGACCTCGAGACGGGGGCCAAGATCCTGCGCCGCCACGAGGTAGACTACGTGATGGTCCGGTCGAACTCCGAGCTGGATAAGGCGATGGACGGACTGCCGGGCTTCGAGCCCGTGGGAGAACCCAGCAAGCGTTTCGACCTATACGAGGTGGACCTCCCAATACCCGGTCGGCTGCTCGATACCCCCGGCAACGCTCGGCTCCCACCGCAGTAGACCGGCGTCGAGGCATCCATCTCGATCGCGAACCCGGCAAGACCGCTGTACATCCTTCGCAGGTGAACCTGCGGGAGCATGTTTGCCTTACCGGTTGCGGCAGATTAGACTCTCTTGGGATGCGGGAGTTCAAGGACTACACGAAAGCTCCTCGTGCTGTGCGTCGGCAGCGGGTAATCTGGTGGTTGCCGACCGGGCTGGTGTTGGCGCTGCTGGTGGGGCTCGGGGTGTGGGCGGACGCCGTGCCTACCCTGGCGGAGGTCACGGGTTATGGCGCAAACGGCGGCTCGGCCCCCGACCGCGTCGAAGCGTCCCGCACCGGGTGGTTGCGGGGGGTTCTCGTGGGGTCTCAGGAGGTCTCCCACGATCCGCTCAACGTTCTCGTAGTTGGCGTGGACAGGCGGCCACCCGGGAGCAAGGAGCCCCAGGTCATGGGGGTCCGCACAGACACGATAATGCTCGTGCAGATCATCCCGAAGACGGGGCGGGTCAAGCTGCTCTCCATCCCGCGAGATCTGTTGGTGGAGATAGAGCCGGGGGTGGAGGACAGGATCAACGCTGCCTACGCCTACGGCGGCATCGAGCAGACGGTGAGCGCGGTGCAGAGCTACGTCGGAGTCCCCATAGACCGCTACGCGATAGTGGACTTCGAGGGCTTCGAGGATGTCATAAACGCCATGGGCAAGGTGGAGGTGGACGTCGAGGGTGAGTTCCCGCCGAAGTGGCGCATGGAAGAGGGCCTCCAGAGGCTCAACGGCCATCGCGCCCTCCTCTACGCGCGCTACCGCGGAACCCCCGGCGGGGACCTAGACAGGATAGAGCGCCAGCAGCAGCTGGTGGCGGCCCTGCGCAGCAAGGCGCTCGATTGGGACACCATCGCCGAATTCCCCGAGGTCATGCGGGTCGTGAACGAGAACGTCGAGACCAACCTCGGGTTTCGGGAGGCGCTCTCGCTGGGCCGCGCTCTCATAAGCCAGGGACGCAACGCCCAGATGACATCGGTCCGACTCGAGGGTTCGCCGTATACGATGCCGAGCGGGGCAGAGGTCCTGATCCCGAACGAGGCCGCTAACAGGGCCATCCTGAACGAGTTCAGCTACTAGCTCGTCGGGGAGCTTGGCGCTCGCGGCCCTCCTCAGGACGATCCGTCTACACGCATCCACAGTGGGATACCCGGGTGCTTGCGCCCGTAGCGTAAAGGGCGTCCGGGCCCCGGGGCGCGGTTCCTCTGGCTGTTATAATCGGCGCAGGTTTAGAGATGATGAGAGCGAGAGTGGTGGAATGGGAGACACGCTAGATTTAGGATCTAGTGCCTTCGGGCGTGCGGGTTCGAATCCCGCCTCTCGCACCCCACTGCGGAACCGGAGCGCATGACGGCGAACGTAACGAAGCTCGGGGACAACAAGGTCAGGCTCGATGTCGAGATCTCTCCTGATGCCGTCAGGGAAGGCGTCGAGGCCAAGGTCAGAGAGCTGAGGCGGAAGGTGCGGGTGCCGGGTTTCAGGCCCGGCAAAGCGCCGCGGCGCGTGATCGAGAACCACCTGGGCCGCGACTACATCTACTACGAGGCGCTCCAGGATAAGCTCCCGACCTGGTATTCGGAGGCGGTAGTCGAGACCGACCTCAGGCCCATAGACCGACCCGAGATCCACTTCGACGAGCCCCTCGACGAGAAGGAAGGCTTCAGGTTCTCCGCCACGGTCGCCGTTAGACCCGAGGCTACGCTTCGGGAGTACAAGGGCGTCGAGGTGCCAAAAGAAGCGATCGAGGTCACAGACGAGCAACTCAACGAGCAGCTCGAGCAGATGCGCGGCCAGTTCGCGACCCTCGCGGCGGTCGAGGATAGGCCCCTAGAGGAGGGGGACTTCGCGATCATCGACTTCAGGGGTGAGAGGATGACGACCGGCGAACCTCTGGAGGGTGGCGAGGCAGAGGACTACATGCTGGAGGTCGGCCGCGGCGAGCTCCTGCCGGACTTCGAGCAGAACCTCGTCGGGATGAGGGCCGGCGAGCGCAAGCAGTTCGGGGTGACCTTCCCTGTTGACTACGCCGAGACGTCCTTGAGGGGCCAGACGGTGCTCTTCCACGTGCACCTCAAGGAGATAAAGGAGCGGGATCTCCCGCCCCTCGACGACGAGTTCGCCAAGGAAGCGAGCGAGTTCGAGACGCTCGAGGAGCTGCGCGTCGCTATCAGGGAGCAGCTCGCGGACGCCGAGGAGCGCCGCGTCGAGGGCGAGTTCCGTGCCCGCGTGCTCGACGCCGTCTCCAAAGGGGCCGACGTCGAGGTCCCTGAGGTCATGGTAGAAGAGAAGGTCGAGGAGATGCTAGGGAGCTTCGAGCGGAGCCTCCGAGCGCAGGGGATGGAGCCAGAACAGTACTACCGGCTCGCCGGGACCTCCGCGCAGGAGATGAAAGACCGGGTGCGTCCCGACGCCACCGACACGGTCAAAAAGGAACTGACGCTCGACGCGGTCGCTACGGCCGAGGACCTTCGGGCCGGTGACGACGAGGTGATGCACCAGATCGAGCACCTCGCCGAGGACTCCGACAGGGAGCCGCACGAGATCGCCGAGGCCATGCGCAAGAACGGCACCTACGCTCTCCTGGAGGAGGAGATCGCCAGGGCGAAGGCGCTCGATTTCCTGGCCGAGAACGCCGCACCCGCCCCGATGCCCGAGGAAGAGGAGCTGCCGCACACCGAAGAAGCCGGAAGCGGTGCGGCCTCGGTCGAGGCCAAAGTAGAGGCGGGCGTGAAGGAAAACGAAGAAAGTGAGGAGGAGTGATGAACTACGATCCCCGGGCAGTGATCCCCTACGTCATCGAGCAGAGTCCGCGCGGGGAGCGGGCGATGGACATCTACTCGCGGCTCTTGAAAGATCGCATCATCTTTCTGGGGACGCCGGTGGACGACCAGGTGGCCAGCGCCATCATGGCCCAGCTCTTGCACCTCGAGAGCGAGGACCCTGAGCAGGACATCAACCTCTACGTAAACTCCCCCGGCGGGAGCGTCTCGGCGGGATTGGCCATCTACGACACGATGCAGTTCGTCAAGCCGGACATCGTCACCACGGCTCTGGGTATGGCGGCCTCGATGGGCGCGTTCTTGCTCGCGGCCGGCGCCAAGGGCAAGAGGAACGCGCTGCCGAACACGCGCATCCTTTTGCACCAGCCGAGCGTCGGCGGTCTGGCGGGGCAGGCCTCGGACGTTGAGATCCACGCCAAGGAGCTCATCATGACCAAGAGGCGCCTCAACGAGATCCTCGCCGAGAACACCGGGCAGCCCTACGAGAGGATCGAGCGCGACACCGACCGCGACTACATAATGGGCCCCGATGAGGCCATCGAGTACGGCGTCATAGACAACATCATAAGGAATCACTAGGGGAGCAGTGGTGAAGGAGCTCGGGGAGGCCGTAACGTTATGAGGGATCCGTCCGATCAGCTGCAGTGTTCTTTCTGCGGTAAGAGCCAGCGTCAGGTGAGAAAGCTCATAGCGGGCCCGGGCGTCTACATCTGCGACGAGTGCATCGAGCTCTGTAACGAGATCATAGACGAAGAGTTCTCCGGCCCCGAGCTCCTCAAGGAGGACGACCTCCCCAAGCCCCGCGAGATCAACCGCATCCTCAACGAGTACGTCATCGGCCAGGATGAGGCGAAAAAGATCCTCGCCGTCGCCGTATACAACCACTACAAGCGGATCTCCATGGGCGCCGAGGCCTCCGACGGCACCGAGCTACAGAAGTCCAACATCCTGCTCATAGGGCCAACCGGCTCGGGCAAGACGCTCCTGGCCCAGACGCTCGCCAAGATCCTGAACGTCCCCTTCGCCATCGCCGACGCCACGGCCCTCACCGAGGCCGGCTACGTCGGCGAGGACGTGGAGAACATCCTCCTCAAGCTCATCCAGGCCGCCGACTTCGACGTGAAAAAGGCGGAGACGGGGATCATCTACATAGACGAGATAGACAAGATCGCGCGCAAGAGCGACAACCCCTCGATCACCCGCGACGTCTCCGGCGAGGGCGTCCAGCAAGCCCTCTTGAAGATCCTCGAGGGCACGGTGGCCAGCGTACCGCCGCAGGGTGGCAGGAAGCACCCGCACCAGGACTTCTTGCAGATAGACACCAAGAACGTCCTCTTTATCTGCGGCGGGGCGTTCGGAGGCCTGGAGGAGAACATCCGCAAGCGCATCGGCAAAAAGAGCATCGGGTTCGGGAGCGACCTCGACTCGCGCTTGAAGGAGGAGTCCGACGCCATACTGCAGCACGTCCAGCCGGAGGACCTCCTCAAGTACGGGCTCATCCCTGAGTTCGTCGGGCGCCTGCCCGTCATCAGCACCCTCCGGAGCCTGGAGAAGGCTGACCTCATCAGCATCCTCACCGAGCCGAAGAACGCCCTGGTGCGCCAGTACCGGCAGTTCTTCCGCTACGACAAGGTGGATCTGACCTTCACCGACGAGGCTCTGAGCGCGATCGCGGAGCTGGCCCTCGAGCGGGGGACGGGTGCGCGGGGGCTGCGCAGCATCCTCGAGTCGGCGCTCCTGCCGACAATGTACGAGCTGCCGAGCCGCTCGGACGTAAAGAGCTGCGTCGTGGATGCCGACACCGTGAAGGACGGGGTACAGCCCTCCCTCGTGACCGGTTCCTCCAAATACTCCTACGACGAAGAAGAGACAGCCTAAAAGTTGAGCCCTTGAGCCAGGTCGAGCTACCCAAAACCTACGACCACCGCGCCGTAGAGGGCAGGATCTACGCCGAGTGGGAGCGCCGCGGCGCCTTCGAGGCCGACCCGAGCCCCGGTAAGGAACCTTATTGCATCGTCCTTCCTCCGCCCAACGTGACGGGGGCGCTGCACATGGGGCATGCGCTCAACGGCGCCGTCCAGGACACCCTTGTTCGCCGCGCCCGGATGAAGGGCTACGAGGCACTGTGGTTGCCGGGCGTGGACCACGCCTCCATCGCCCTCCAGAACGTCGTCGAGCGCAAGATCGTGCGCGAGGAAGGCAAGACCCGCTGGGACCTCGGGCGCGAGGAATTCGTCGAGCGTTGCCGCGTCTTCGCCGAAGAGGCGCGCTCCCAGATACTCGGTCAATACAAGCGGCTCGGGGCGTCGGCAGACTGGCGACGCCTGCGCTACACGATGGACGAGGACTACATTGACTCGGTGTTGACGGCCTTCGTCGAGCTCTACGACGCCGGTCTTATCTACCGCAGCAGCCGCATCACCAACTGGTGCCCGCGCGATCGCTCCGCTATCTCAGACCTCGAGGTCAACTACGAGGAGCTGGGAGGCAGACTCTACGGCCTGCGCTATCCCTTCGCGGACGGCAAGGGCCTCGGCCCCGACGGGGAGTCTTTTGCCCAGGTCTTCTCGACCAGGCCCGAGACCATGCTCGGCGACGTCGCCCTCGTCGTAAACCCCGAAGACGAGCGGTACACGGAGCTCGTCGGTCGTCGGGTGGTGGTCCCGTTCGCGGAGAGGGAGATAGAGGTCTTCGCCGATGAGTACGTAGATCCCGGTTTCGGAACGGGCGTCCTCAAAGTTACCCCGGCGCACGACCCGAACGACTTCGAGATAGGGGGCAGGCTTGGGCTGGAGCCCGTAAACGTCCTCAACCCCGACGCCACGATCAACGCGAGCGGCGGCCCCTTTGTGGGGATGAGCCGGGAGGCGGCCCGCGCGGCCGTCGTGGAGCGGTTGGACGAGGAGGGGTTGCTAGGCGAGATCAGGGATTACACCTTCCGGGTAGGGCACTGCGACCGGTGCGGGACGGTTATCGAGCCGTGGCTCTCCGAGCAGTGGTGGGTCTCGATGAAGGAGCTCGCCGAGCCCGCCATCGAGGCGCTCCAGAGACGCAGGATCGTGGTCTACCCCGACTCCTGGCGCCGCGAGACGCTCCGCTGGCTCGA
>JALYGY010000101.1 GCA_030776865.1 Actinomycetota bacterium
CGTTGATGGCTTCCGGCCCGACAGATGGGATCTACTGGGAGCGCTGATCTGCGTCGTGGGGCGTCGTGGTGATGGTGGCTCCGCCCAGGGGTTAGGGTTCTGCTAGACAAGAATGAGCTTGAGCCCGGCGACGATCAGCACGGCAGCCAGCGCCCGGCGTATGCCGTTGTTCTGGAAGTGCCTGGTTCCTAGCTGCGTCCCGATCAAGGCTCCCACACCGGCGGCCACCGCCCACACTGGAATTGCATCCGGCAGGTTCTGGACGCTGGCGAAGTTCCCGGCCAGCCCCGCGATGGAGTTGACGAGGATGAACGCCGCAGAAGCCCCGGAGGTAGGGCGCGTCCCCGCCCAACCGGTGAGCAGGAGTAGCGGGCTCAGGAAGATCCCACCCCCCGTGCCCGTCAGCCCCGCCAGCAACCCTATGACCCCACCCGAGGCCACCGCCCGAGCGGTGGGGATGCTGATGCCCTTCTCCACGTTTTCGGGATACCCGCCCATCGTGGAGCGCACCAGCCTGTAGGCGGCATAGAGCAGCACGATCCCCACGGCGGGCTTGTAGAGGTAGCCGGGGAGGATGATCGCCCCGCCGACGAACGAGAGCGGTATCGAGCCGATGGCGAAGGGCCACAGCGCCGACCAGTAGAAGTACCCGGCCCGGTAGTACCTCACCGTGGCGATGGAAGCAACGAGGATGTTGAGGGCCAGGGCGGTGGGCTTCATCACTTCGGGGGCGACCCCGACGAGCGCCATGGCCGCCAGGTAGCCCGATGCTCCGGCGTGCCCCACCGACGAGTACAGGATCGCCGCCGCGAAGATCAGGACCGTAAGTAGAACCAACTGCTCCATAGCGAGGCATCCTACGCTATTGACCAACCCTCCGAGAAGCCCGACTCTTGGGAGTTCGGGACTACTTCTGGTTCACGAACTCCTGCTCAATGCGCTCCCTGATCTCGTCGCGCACCCTTCGGAAGAGCGCGAGCCGCTCCTCCTCTGAGCCCCCGGCCCGTGAGGGGTCCTCGAAGGACCAGTGTAGCCTGTTCCTGGCTCCCGGGAAGAAGGGGCAGGCCTCGTTCGCAGCGTCGCAGACCGTGATCACGTAGTCGAAGGGTTGGTCTAGGTACGCGTCTAGCGTCTTGGACTCCTGGCCCGAGATATCTATGCCGAGTTCCTCCATCGCTCGGATGGCCAGGGGCCTGACTAGGGTGGCCTCAGTACCCGCGCTATGGACCTCGAAGCCATTCCCGGCTAGATGGCGTAGCAAGCCCTCTGCCATCTGTGAGCGCGCGGAGTTGTGGGTGCACAGGAACAGGACCCTGGCCCGGTCTCCTACCTCAGCAGCAGCCACCACCCACCACGCTCCGCTTCTCCGGACCGGACAGCAGGCGATCCGCGGCCTCGCCGAGCAGCTCCCCGGCGGCCTCCCGGTCGAGGGAGTAGAAGCTCCACTTCCCGCGCCGCTCCTCGCGCACCAGCCCGGCATCCTTGAGCTTCCTCATGTGGTAGGAGACCTTCGACTGGCCCATGCCGAAGTAATCCTCGAACTCGCAGACGCAGATGCCCTCGTCGCCCTCGTCTGCCGGCACGCCCGAGCCGGAGAAGTCGCAGCAGCCACGGCCGTCAGCCATCATGCCGAGCATCCTCACCCGTATGGGGTCGGAGAGAGCCCGGCCCAGGGCGACGAGCCGGTCCACACCTTCCTCGGGACCGTCCATACGGACACCGCTCTCTTCTTCGACCCCGAACTTCGCTCTGCTCACCGCGTCCCTCGCTCGGCCGGCTTGCGGCCCCGGATGAAGGCGCTCGCCAGCGGGACCTCCGTCGCCACTGCAGTGTCGCCGCAGCACCCCGAGCCGCCACAGCACCCGGACGCGGCAGCGAACTCCTCTTCGTAGGTGTGGGTGACTTCCACCCCAACGTCCTCGAAGCCCGCTTCCCGCAGCAGCTTCTCGTACTCCTCCTTCTCCAGAGCTCCTGAGACGCAGCCGGACCAGGCCTCCATGCTCCTCACCAGCTCTGCGGGCAGCTTGCCCTTGTCACCGAGGAACACCATGTCGGAGACCGTAAACCGGCCCCCCGGCTTGAGGACCCTGAAAGCCTCGGAGATAACCTTGGGTTTGTCGGTGGACAGGTTGATGACGCAGTTGGAGATTACCACGTCCACATGGTCCTCAGGGAGCGGGATGTCCTCGATGTGACCCTTGAGGAACTCCGCGTTCTCGGCCCCAGCCTCGGCTCGATTCTTCTCGGCCAACTCCAGCATCTCGTCGGTCATGTCTAGGCCGTAGGCCCGACCGCCAGGAGATACCCTCTTGGCCGAGAGCAGCACGTCTATGCCGCCGCCGCTGCCGAGGTCCAAGACCACCTCTCCTGGAAAGAGCGTGGCACGGGCCGTGGGGTTGCCGCACCCCAGGGACGCAGCTCCTGCCGCCTCGGGCAGCCCACCCAGCTCCTCGGCGGAGTAGCCGCCCCCAGTCCAGTCCACCCCGAGCACCTCGGAGTCGAGGCCGCGCTCGCCCGCCGACCCGCAGCACGATGACGACCCGGCCCCCTCCAGGACAGAACGGGCGGCCCCCGCGTACCTCTCCTTCACCTGTTCCCGCAACTCTTCGCCCATAACGCTCGACGCTCCTTCCGACCGAATTTGCTCGATCGGAGTATGAATCAAGATACGTTGATCTGTCAAGGACAGAAGGGCATTATGCACGAAGTTCGTAGAAGAGACTGTCCAAAAACCATCGCGCACGGGCTAAGCGCCTTATCATCAGACGAGTCATAGCTACGGAGACTTGCGAAACCTCGCCAAGACCTCGCGACCCATAGAAGGATCGGCCGGACAGAGACTGCACCGGTTCGCCGCGGTTCATTGGTGATCCGAAGCAGTGCCACATGCTGCCGGCCGCCGCGAACTCCACGCTCAGGGGTAGGGCTTCTTTTGCTCGGCGAGCATGGCCACGTACTTGGCGATGCGCCGGGTCCGCGTCTCGGGCCTCTTGGCGTCCTGGATCTGGTAGAGGATGGCGTACCTGTTCCTGCGGTCGAGCTCGGAGAAGAACTCCCGAGCCGCTTCGTTCTTCTCTAGCTCCCGGAGCAGGTCTTCCGGCACCGTAGCGGTGCTTGGCGCGTCGTAGGCAGCGTCCCACCGCCCGTCCGCTTTGGCCCGCTCGATCTCCCGCAGCCCAGCCGGCTTCATCTCGCCCCGCTCTATGAGCGCCGTGGCCCTCTGGCGGTTGAGCTTCGACCAATTGCTCCTGGGCCTACGCGGCGTGAACCGTTGCAGGTAGTAGTCTTCGTCGAACCTGCGAACCTGGCCGTCAATCCAACCGTAGCAGAGGGCGGTTTCGACGGCTTGATCGTAGGTGACGGTCTCTAGACCAGAGCCCTTCTTGGCGAACTTGAGCCACAGCCCGTCGGACGTAGCGTGCTGCGCTTGGAGCCAAGCCTCCCACGCGTCGCGGGAGGGGAACGAGACGACCGGAAGATCCAGTTTGCTGGTGATGGTGTCTCCTCCTTTCGACGACCGGTGCCGCTGCACGGCGTA
>JALYGY010000102.1 GCA_030776865.1 Actinomycetota bacterium
GCCCTGTACGCCGCCCCGTTGGCGCAGTCCAGGAGCACCTTTATGCCCTCGATGTGCGGGCGCAGCCGCCCGAAGACTTCTTCGACGTAGAGCCGTGTGGCGTCTTTCAGCGTCTCTACGGCCCCGACGCCGCTGCCTGTGGGGCGCTCGGGGTAAGGGTCTTCGGTGAGCGACTCGATCTCGCGCTCTTTCTTGGAGGAGAGCTTCCGACCCTCCCCGGAGAAGAACTTGATGCCGTTGTCCGGGTAAGGGTTGTGCGAGGCGCTCACCACGCCGGCTGCGGCCGCCCCCAGGCGCGGGGCGAGAGCGGCGACGCCCGGCGTCGGAAGGACGCCGAGGTCTATCACCTCCGCGCCGCCGCTCGCGGCGCCGGCGGCGAGGGAAGCTGAGAGCATCCCGCCCGAGAGGCGCGTGTCGCGGCCGATGGGGATCGGGCCGCCAAAGAGCCGGGCGGCGGCGAGGCCGAGCCTGAAGGCGTCCTCGGGGATCAAACCCTCGTTGGCGACCCCGCGCACCCCGTCGGTGCCGAACGTGATCGGTCTCCTCTGCAAAGAAACCTCCTCCGCGCACAGCGGGCCCCTTCCCGACCGCCCGAACGGCAGCGAAAGGGGTCCGCTGCGAACCCGCTCTTGTGGCTTCTAGCGCTTGGAGAACTGCGGGCGCTTGCGGGCCTTTTTGAGGCCGTACTTCTTTCGCTCGACGGCCCGGGCGTCCCTGGTGAGCAACCCCGCAGCCTTCAGCTCGCCTCTGGCCTCCGGCGACTCCTCGGCGAGCGCCCGCGCTATGCCGTGCCGCAGGGCGTCGGCCTGGCCCGTGGGGCCACCGCCCTCTATCTTGGCCACCACGTCGTAGCGACTCGCCGCCCCCAAGAGCTCCAGCGGCGCGCGCACGGCCGCCCGGTAGGCCGGGCGGGGGAAGTACTCCTCGACGTCGCGGCCGTTCACCGTGATCTTGCCGTCCCCCGGCAACAGCCTGACGCGCGCTACCGCGGTCTTGCGCCTGCCCGTTCCCCTGTACAAAGCCTCTACCATGCTCACTTCACCTCGTATACTGCTGCGGGTTCTGAGCGGCGTGCGGATGCTCGGGTCCCGCGTAGATCTTCAACTTCCTCATCTGCTGGCGGGCGAGCCGGCTCTTCGGCATCATCCCGTAGACGGCCTTGCGCAAGATCTCCCCGGGGCGGCGCTCGAGCATCCGCTCGTAGCTCGTCTCCTTCATGCCGCCCGGGTAGCCCGAGTGCCGCCTGTACACCTTCTGCTCGGCCTTCTTGCCCGTGACGACTACCTTCTCCGCGTTCACCACGACCACGAAGTCGCCCACATCGACGTGGGGAGTGTACTGCGGCTTGTTCTTGCCGCGCAAAACGCGCGCGATCTCCGACGCCAGGCGCCCGAGGGTCTTCCCCTCGGCGTCTATGACGTACCAATTCCGTTCGACCTCGAGGGGCCGCGCCATGTAACTCTTCACCAGTCCTCCGGAGCTTGTACCAGGTTCTATCGGCTCAACCGATAACAAACTGTGAGATAGTAGCATACATACCCGAAAGTAACAGCCCCTAGACGCTCCGAACCCTTGCTATGGCGAGCCCGTCCACGCGCTCCCGGATCAGGGGCACAACGATGGCGGAGAGCCGGGGATCGTTGGCGATCTTTGCGTTGAAATCCCGCGTCGCCCGCGCGGATTCGTCCCTGGGATCGAGGACGCTCCCCCCGCGTATGGTGTTGTCGGCGAGGATGAGCGAGCCGGGCCGTGAGAGCCGCATGGACCACTCCAGGTACTCCGGGTAACCTTCCTTGTCCGCGTCTATAAAGACGAGGTCGAAGGGACCTTCGTCGTTCTCGGCCAGCTGCGCGAGAAGCTCTCTGGCGTCGCCGACCCGAATCTCGACCTTCTCGCCGAGGCTGGCGCGCTCGATGTTCTCGCGGGCAACCTCTGCATGACGCTCGTCTATCTCCAGCGAGATCAGGGTCCCTTTTTCCGCCATAGCGCGGGCGAGGTTTATGGCGCTGTAGCCACCCAGAGTTCCTATCTCGAGGATGCGCCTGGCCCCTACCATCTCCGCGAGCAACTGCAGTAGCTTCCCCTCGTTGGGTGAGATCTGTATCTCGGGCAGCCCGGCGCGCTGCGACTCTCGCAGGGCGGCCTCGAGCGCCGCGTCCTGCGGCGCGAAGAGGTCCTCGACGTAATCGTCTATCCTGGTGAGCAGCGCCCCCATACCGTCACTCTGCGTCACGTTCGCCTCCTTTGAAGTTCAGGTCTTCGTATCCTACGCCCACGAGCGTGAGGCCTCTGCTGGCGAGCGCGGGGCCGGCCTCGCTGCGCTTTCCGCCGGAGAGCAGCCGCTCGAAGGATGCCATCTGGCGCCTGCCATCCGCCACCTCGAGCATCGTGCCAACCAGCGTGCGGACCATGCCGTAGAGAAAGGAGTCGGCGGTTATGTTGTAAGCGAGGAGGTCGCCGCTCCGCCTCCACGCAGACCCCACCACAACCCGCTCGAAACGGACGTGATAGGTCCTCGAGGGGGTAAACGCCCGGAAGTCGTGGGTTCCCAGGACGAGTCTCGCAGCCTCTTGCAGGAGCTCGAAGTCCAGCTTTCGGGCGACGTAGATCGCCCGCCGCCTCCTCAGCGGGGAACGGACGGGGTCGTTGACGATCCGGTACTCGTAGCTCCTGCTCCGCGCGTTCTTGCGGGCGTCGAAGCTCTCATCCGCGGCGACACAGCTCCTCAGCGCGAGATCCTCGGGGAGGACCGCGGTCGTTTTGTAGGCGAGTCCTGAGGGCTCCAGCTCCGTATCCGCGCCGAAGGAGACGACCTGCCCGCTGGCGTGCACTCCGGCGTCGGTGCGCCCGGCGACGCTCACCTTCACGCTGTGGCGCAGCACGGTCCGTAACGCCCCGGCGAGCGTGCCCTCGACCGTCCGCAGGCCCGGCTGGGCGGCCCACCCGGCGAAGTTCGTGCCCTCGTACTCCACGAGCCCGGCGTAACGCTTTATAGCAGGATCCCCCCTACGATCATGAGCGCCGTTGCGGTGAGCGCGAGAGCGTCCCGAACGCGGAAGCGCAGCTCCCGGTAGCGGGTCCGGCCCTCTCCGCCCCTGTACCCCCGGCTCTCCATCGCCTCGGCGAGCTCGTCGGCCCTGCGGAAAGCCCCTATGGTGAGCGGGACGAGCACCGGCAGCATCGCCCGGACGCGCTTGAGAAACCCACCTTCGGAGAGATCCGCGCCCCTCGCGGCCTGGGCGCGCGCGATCTTCTGCGCCTCCTCGTGAAGCGTCGGGATGAAGCGGAGCGCGATCGTCATCATCATCGCCAACTCGTGCGCCGGGAAGCGGAGCATCTTTAGCGGGGAGAGCAGATCCTCTATACCGTCGGCCAGAGCGACCGGGGCGGTCGTCGCCGTGAGTAGCCCCGCCACCGAGACGAGCAGCAGTATCCTCAGCGCGAGGAAGAGGCCCATCCGCAGGCCCCCGGAGTGAATCTCGAGAATGCCCCACTCGAAGAGCACACCTCCTTCCCGGGAGAAGAAGACCTGGAATAGCACCGTAAGCGCCACGATGAACGCGACCGGCCTCAGGAGGCCAAGGAACGTTCCCGGCGGCACGCGGCTAGCCGCCACGAGGAGGGCCACCGCCGCCGCAAAGAGAAGAAAGCCGGCCACGGAGTCCACAAGGAACAACCCGACGACCAGCACGGCCGAGGCAAGGATCTTGGCCCGCGGGTCCAGCTCGTGCAGCGGCGAAGACACCGGGTAGAACTGGCCGATGCTCCGGCTCGTGACCATCCTACGCTCGCAGCAGGCCCTTTAGAGCCGTTAACGTCTCGTCGAAGCGTACGGGCCTCCCAACCTCCGGGTGAGAGTCCCGCAGGAGGGAGGTCACTCGCACCGTCGCGGGGGCTGTGTCGGGCCGCGCGTAGAAGACCTCCTCGGGCGTCCCGACGTCCCGCACCTCGCCCCCTTCCAGGACGCACACCCGGCTGGCGACCTCGGCGATCTCGTCGAGGTCGTGGGAGACCATCACGACGGAGGTTCCGGCCTCTCGCAGCGAGCGCACGACGCCGAGCAAGTCCTCCCGCGTGCCGGGATCCAACGCCGCCCCCGGCTCGTCGAGGACGAGGACCTCAGGGCCCATCGCCAGCACACCGGCGATGGCCACGCGCCGCTTCTCGCCGCCGGAGAGCGCGTGCGGCGACCTCTCCAACAGGTGCCCGGCGCCGAGCAGCCCGAGCGTCTCGGTCACCCGCTCGTGTACCTCGGCTTCGTTGAGCCCGAGCCGGCGCGGCGCGAAGGCGACGTCCTCTTTCACGGTCGGGGCGAAGAGCGCCGCCTCGGGGAACTGGAAGACGTGCCCCACCCTACGGCGCAGCTCGTCCTTCGCGAGCGTCCTCGCGTCCACGCCGTCGACGAGCACCTGCCCGCTCGTGGGGGCCAGAAGCAGGTTGAGGTGCTGGACGAGCGTGCTTTTTCCCGAGCCCGTCCCGCCGACGACGCCAAGGACCTCGTCGGGCTCGACGGCGAGCGAGACCCCCCTGAGCGCCTCGACCTCAAAGGGGGTCCCCGGCGAGTAGACGTGGCGCACGTCCTCCAGCTCGATCCTCAACGCGCCCGCGCCTTTCTCCCGGTCTTCTCCACGATCGTCTGCGCCAGCTCCTCCGGCGTCCGGCGGGGGCCGAGTCCCAGGGCCGTCGCGAGCCGCAAGGTGGAGGGGAGCGTGAGACGGTTCTGCGTCAGGAGCCCGGCATCGGAGATCAAACCCCGCGGGCTCACGCCGGCGAGGAGACGCCCGGCGTTCAACACCAGGATGCGGTCGGCGTCGAGCAGCTCCTCGAGTTGGTGGGTGACGTGCACGACGGTCCTCTGGCCCCGCAGCCCCTCCAGCCTCTGCAGAACCTCGCTCCGGCCGGCGGCGTCGAGCATCGAGGTGGGCTCGTCGAGGAGCAGGACCTCGGGGTCGAGGGCGAGGAGGCCGGCGAGGGCGACCCGCTGCTTCTCACCGCCGGAGAGGGTGTGGGGCTCGCGCCGCTCGTAGCCCTCGAGGCCGACGGCCCGGATCGCCTCCCTCACCCTATCGCGCATCTCCACGCGCTCTACGCCGAGGTTCTCGAGCCCGAAGGCCACGTCGTCCTCGACAAAGGGGGCGACGAGCCCGTTCTCCGGGTTCTGGAAGAGCATCCCGACCCTCTTTCGCACCAGGTAGGGCTCGGTCGCCGGGTCGAGCCCCCCTCCTATGCGGACGCTGCCGGAGTCCGCCCGGAGCAGGCCGTTGAGGAGGCGCAAGAGGGTGGACTTCCCGCCCCCGTTGGGCCCGACGACGCCGACATACTCCCCGCCGCGCACCTCGAAGGTCAGATCGGTGAGTGCCGCACGCTCAGAGCCGGGGTAGGAGTAGGTCAGGTTCTCGCAGGAGACGATGGGGGGCCCGCCGGTGCGGGCCCCATCGCCTAGGTTTCTCACGTCGGACGCTTACTCGAGGGTGTGGTTGACCAGCTCCAGGTAGACCTGCTCGGCGCCGTCGCCGGGCCGGGGACCCAGCTTGAGGATGCGGGTGTAGCCCGAGGAGCGGTCGTCGAGATCGGGGGCCACGTCCTCGAAGAGCTTGCGGACGATCGTCTTGTCTTTCAGAACCTTTACCGCCCGCCGGCGAGCGGCCAGGTCGTCCTCTTTGGCCGTGTTTATCAGCCTGTCCACGACGCCGCGCAGCTCCTTGGCCTTCGGCGCGGTGGTCTTTATGCGGCCGTGCTGGATCAGCTGGCCGGCCATCGTACCGAGCATCGCTTTGCGGTGCTGGGCGTCCCGGCTCAGTTTGCGGCCCCTCTTAGCGTGTCTCATTGCCCTCGCTCGCCAAAGTGTATCCGTACTCGAGGAGCTTCGAGCGGATCTCGTCCACGCTCTTCATCCCGAGGTTGCGGATGTTCATGAGCTCCTCCTCGCTCATCGTCGCGAGCTGCCCGATGGTGTCGATACCCTCGCGCTTGAGGCAGTTGTAGGAGCGCACCGTGAGCTCCAGATCCTCGACCGGGCGCTCGTCGGTGATCACGGGTCGGCCGCTGGCCCGCCGGCCATCGCCGACGCCCGCACCCTGGTAGCCTTCCGTGAAGAGGCCGAGGATGTCTATGAGCTGCTTCGAGGCCTCCTGCAGCGCCTCCCGCGGCTCGATGCGCCCGTCGGTGAAGACCTCGATGGTCAAAGAGTCGAGGTCGGCCCTGGCGCCGGCCCGGGTCTCGGCGACCGAGTAGTTCACCCTCTGGACCGGCGAGAAAAGGGAGTCGATAGCTATGACCCCGATCGGGTCGGCGTCACTCTTGTTCTGCTCGGCCCGCGCGTAGCCCTGGCCCTTCTCGACCGTCAGGCGCATGTCCAGGTGTCCGTCCTCGGAGATGCTCGCTACGTAGGTCTGCGGGTCCACGACCTCGACGTCGGCCTTCAGCTCGATGTCGGCGGCCCTCACCTCGCCGGGCCCGTCCTTCGTAACCTCGAGCTCCATCGGCTCCTCTCGCTCGAGCCTGAACTTCAGCTCCTTCACGTTGAGGATGATGTCGACCACGTCCTCCTTGACGCCGGGGATCGTGGAGAACTCATGGCTAACGCCCTCTATGCGGACCTTCGTGACCGCGGCCCCCGGGAGCCCCGAGAGCATCACGCGCCGCAAGGAATTGCCTAAAGTGTGCCC
>JALYGY010000103.1 GCA_030776865.1 Actinomycetota bacterium
TGCCGAAGAACGCGAGCGAGGAGCGCAAGAAGATCCTGCGCGCCTACGGGGTGGACTTCGTCCTGACCGACCCCGGCGAGGGCTCCGACGGGGCCATCCGGGAGGCGAGAAGGCTCTACGCCGAGGAGCCGGAGAGGTACTTCTACCCGGACCAGTACTCGAACCCGGCCAATCCCCGCTCGCACTACGAGTCGACGGCGCCGGAGATCTGGGAGCAAACGAAAGGTGAGATCACGCACTTCGTCGCGGGCCTCGGTACCAGCGGCACGTTCGTCGGCACTGCCAGGCGCCTCAAGGAGTACAACCCCGAGATAAGCGTTATCTCGTTCGAGCCGGACTCTTCGTTTCATGGTCTCGAGGGCATGAAGCACATGGAGAGCGCCATAGTGCCCCCGATCTACGACCCTACAATAGCCGACGAGAACCGGCGGGTCTCTACCGAGGGGGCCTACGAGATGGTCAAGCGCGTGGCGCGCGAGGAAGGAGTCCTGCTCGGCATCTCCTCCGGCGCCGCGGTCGCGGCGGCGCTGCAAGTGGCGCGTGAGATAGAGCGCGGCGTGGTCGTCACCATCCTGTGCGACGGCGCGGACAAGTACCTCTCCGAGAGTTTCTGGGAGGAATAAGAGTTTGCCGCTCAAAATAGGCCTGGGGGATGTGGACCACATTCACGAACACGCCAAAGAGGCTTATCCCGAGGAGTGCGCCGGGGGGCTCGTAGGGATGGACGTAGGGGAGATGAAGATCGTGGTGGACGTCTGGCGCGCACAGAACACCCACGAGGACGAACGCTCGAGGCGCTTCCTCATCGAGCCCTTGCAGATAAAGGAGTTCGAGGAGCGTGCTCGGGAGAGGGATATGGATCTCCTCGGGTTCTATCACTCCCACCCTGACCACCCGGCCGAGCCCTCGGAGTATGACCGCGAGCACGCCTGGCCCTACTACTCGTACGTTATCGCCTCCGTCGGCGAGGACGGGGTCGGGGGTCTGCGCTCGTGGGTACTCAAGGACGACCGCTCGGGTTACGAAGAAGAGCAAATAGTAGGTTAGCAAAGAGAAGGAGCCTTGTTATGCCGAAGGTCAAGATCCCAACACCCTTGAGGCAGTACACCGGCGGCAACCCAGAGGTAGAGGTCGGCGGTGCGACAGCCGGCGAGGCCATAGGGAACCTGGCCTCCGAGTACCCGGACCTCAAACAACACCTCTACACCGGCGACGGCAAGCTCCGCTCCTTCGTCAACGTGTACAGGGGCGATGAGGACATTCGTTACCTCGACGGCACCGAAACGCAGGTCTCGGAGGGCGACGAGCTCTCCATCATCCCCTCCATCGCCGGCGGGCGATGTAGGTAGGGTTATAACCAACAGGTTTCTCGTACACCCGGTTTTATAAGAAAGGTTCGACAGGATGCAGACACGACAGCCGCTAAAAAGTACGCCCAATGGCGAGGTAGAGCTCTCGAACGAGGAGATCGCGCGCTACAGCAGGCACCTCATCATGCCCGAGGTGGCGCTCGACGGGCAGAAGCGTTTGAAGCAGGCACGGGTCTTGACCGTCGGAGCCGGCGGTCTGGGGAGTCCGCTCGCGCTCTACCTCGCGGCGGCGGGCGTCGGGACTCTGGGGATCGTGGACTTCGACGTCGTGGACGAGTCCAATTTGCAGCGTCAGATCATCCACGGCACCTCAGACCTGGGACGCCCCAAGATGGAGAGCGCCCGCGAGAAGATAGAGGACATAAACCCGAACGTGAAGGTCGAGGCCTTCGAGGAGGCGCTCACGAGCGAGAACGCCCTGGAGATATTCGAGGACTTCGACGTGATCGTGGACGGGACGGACAACTTCCCGACCCGCTACCTGGTGAACGACGCCTGCGTGCTTAAGGGCAAGCCCAACGTCTACGGCTCGATCTTCCGCTTCGAGGGTCAGGCGAGCGTGTTCTACGCCGAGGAGGGCCCGTGCTACCGTTGCCTCTACCCCGAGCCTCCGCCTCCGGGCCTCGTCCCGAGCTGCGCCGAGGGTGGGGTCTTGGGGATACTGCCCGGGGCGATAGGCACCATCCAGGCCACCGAGACGGTCAAGCTCCTCCTCGGGATCGGCGAGCCCCTTATCGGGCGGCTCCTGCTCTACGACGCCTTGAGCATGCGCACGAGGGAGATGAAGCTCCGCAAGGACCCGAACTGCCCCCTCTGCGGCGAGAACCCGACCGTCTCGGAGCTCATAGACTACCAGGAGTTCTGCGGCATCCCGCAGGCCCAGCAGGCAGACCAGGCCGACGAGGTGCCCGAGATCACGGTGCGCGACCTCAAAGCGAAGCTGGATAACGGCGGCGGCGTCTCCGTTCTCGACGTGCGCGAGCCGCACGAGTACGAGGTCGCCAACATCGGCGCGAGGCTCATACCCCTTGGCGAGCTACCCGAACGTCTGGTCGAACTGGGTAAGGGCGAGACCCTCGCCGTTCACTGCAAGACCGGCGGGCGGAGCGCCAGGGCGGTACAGTTGCTCAAGGAGGCGGGCTTCCAGGACGTCTACAACGTCAAGGGCGGCATCACCGCGTGGAGCGAGGAGATAGACCCGAGCATCCCGAAGTACTAGCTCGCTGGCTTGACGTCATCCAACACGGGGGCGGCGGACCCGCCCCTTACCTTCGACGGCCACAACGACACGCTGCTCGATCTGCACCTGCCCGAGCGTGGGGAGGGGCGCACCTTCTTCGAGCGGAGTGAGCACGGCCACATCGATCTTCACCGCGCCCGCGAGGGCGGCTTCGGCGGCGGACTCTTCGCCTGCTACGTCCCGAATCCGAAGGATGAGTGGTCCATGGAGGAGGCGACGATCTTCTCGGAGCTCGGCTACGAGGCCGCGGACGCGCCGCCGCTGGACCCCGATTACGCGCGCCAGATGTCGGACGAGCTCGCGGCAGGTTTGTTCGGTATAGAGCATGAGTCATCGGAACAGCTCAAGGTCGTGCGGACGTCGGAGGAGCTCGAGTCGTGCCTGCGCGAAGGGGTGCTGGCGGCGGTGCTCCACTTCGAGGGGGCGGAGAACCTCGGTCCGGACCCGGGTGCGCTCGAAGACCTCTACGAGGTGGGGCTCCGCTCGCTCGGTCTCGTGTGGAGCCGGCCCAACGCCTACGGGCACGGTGTCTCCTTCAGGTTTCCGGCCTCCCCGGATTCGGGCCCCGGCCTGACGGGCGCGGGAGGGGCTCTCGTCCGTGAGTGCAACCGTCTCGGCGTACTGCTCGACCTCTCGCACCTGAACGAGCGCGGGTTCTGGGACGTGGCCGAGATAACGGAGGCGCCGCTCGTGGCGACCCACTCGAACGCCCACGCCCTCTGCCCCACGTCGCGCAACCTTACCGACAGGCAGCTCGACGCCATCCGCGAGTCGGACGGGATGGTGGGCGTGAACTTCGCCGTCGGCTTTCTGCGCGAGGATGGCAAGGACGAGGAGGATACGCCCCTAGAGACCGTGGTGCGCCACGTGGACTACCTGGTGGAGCGGATCGGGTCGAGCGCGTCGGCTTCGGCTCGGACTTCGAAGGGGCAAAGGTCCCGCGCGAGATCGGGGACGCCTCAGGGCTTCCGAAGTTGCTCGCGGCGCTGTGCGTGCGCGGCTACGACGACGCAGCGCTAAAGAGACTGGCACACGAGAACTGGGTCCGCGTGCTGCGCGAGACCTGGCGCCGATAGGTTCGCGCCACGTTGCGCCCCCGAGTGAGGCAATCTGCGTAAAGAGTCCCCTCGTCACCTTCGCGCCCGCCGAAGGCGGCAGCAGAGTGAGCTAACGACGCCGGGCCAGGTACACGCCGCCGAGGATCACGGCGGCCCCGATCACCTGCTGCAGGCCGAAGCCCTCCCCGAGGAGCAGGATCCCGGCGCTGACGCCGATGAGGGCGACGAGGTACTGGTAGACGAGCACCCTGTTCGCCCCGATGTAGGAGACGCTCCATCCCCAGGCGGCGAAACCGAAAGCCGAGGAGAGGAGGCAGGAGTAGGCGGCGGCGAACCACAAGCTACCGTCGAGGGCGTCCACATCCAGTCGCTCGAAGTCGAAGGCGGAGAGGGGGAAGGCGGCGAGGCCGCCAAGGAGGATGACGTAGGTGGCGAGGGCGAGCGGCGAGTAGCGCCGGAGCAGGAAGAGTGAGAGAACGGTGTAGGAGCCCCAGGAGACGGCTGCGCACAGGATCAGGACGTCCCCGGCGAGGCTCGTGCCGCCGAAACTCAAGCCGCCGTACACGATCAGGGCGACCCCGATGAGGCACAACGCGACCCCGAAGACGCCCGCAAGACGCGGCCTCTCCAGCGCGAGAACGAACCCGAGCAGCATCCCCCACACCGGGGCGGTGGAGTAGATGAGCGCTGTGTTGGCCGCCGTCGTCAGGCTTACCCCCACGGTAAAGACCGACTGGGTAAGCGTGACGCCTACGACGCCGAGTCCGAGCATAGGGAGAAGATCCTCGCGCAGGAGTTTGCTCCGCGGCTCGACGAGGCGCAGGAGCAGCCAGAGTAGCGCCCCGGCAGAGGTGAACCGGACCGCCGCGAACAGGATCGGCGGCACGCTCTCGACCACGTGCTTGACCGCTACGAAGTTGGTACCGAAGAAAAAGACCGTGAGCAGAAGCGAGGTCTCGACCCACAGCGAGGTCCGCCGCTTCTCGGGCGGCACGCTAGCGGACGAAGTCGGTGTTCGCGTCGAGCTCTTGTACGTAGGCTGAGATCAAGCGCGCGCAGTTCTCGAGGTCCCCCAGCTCCACGACCTCGTTCGGTGAGTGCATGTAGCGGTTGGGGCACGAGACCAGCCCCGTCGCTATCCCGGCGCGGCTGAAGTGGATGGCGTCGGCGTCCGTCCCCGTCGAGCGTGAGTCGGCCTCTAGTGTATAGGCGATGTCCGCCTCTTCGGCGGCGGCGATGAGGCCGTCCGTAACGATGGGGCTCAAGACGGAGGCCCGGGCTATCACGGGGCCGCTCCCGAGGGGATGGTCGCCGTGCTCGTTCTTCGAGATGCCGGGGGTGTCGGTCGCGTGGGTGACGTCCACGGCTATCGCCGCGTCCGGGTCGAGGCCGAAGGCGGCGCCGCGGGCGCCGTAGAGCCCGATCTCCTCCTGCACGCTCGCCACCGCTACGACCTCGGCAGCCATGCCCTCCTCCTCGGAGAGCAGCCGCAGGGCTTCGAGGACGACGAAGGCGCCCATCCGGTTGTCCAGGGAGCGGGAGGCGACGCGGCCGTTGGGGAGTTCCACGAGATCCTGGTCCAGAACCCCCACATCCCCTACCCTGACCATCCCCTTCGCCTCGTCGCCGTCTTTGGCGCCGATGTCTATCCAGAGACCCTTTATCTCGGAGACCTTCTTGCGCTCCTCGGCCTCCATGACGTGGATGGCCTTCTTGCCGATGACGCCGGGGACCTCGCCCCTCCCGGTCTGGATACGAACCCTCTGCCCCACGAGAACCTGCGGGTCCCAGCCGCCCACACCAGTGAAACGGAGAAAGCCCCCCTCGTCGATGTGGGTGATCATGAGCCCGATCTCGTCTATGTGCCCGCTGAGCATCACTCTGGGCGCTCCGCCGGCGTTGAGCGCGGCGAAGGAGTTACCCATCCTGTCTCCCCGGACCTCGGCGAACTTCCCGGCCTCCTCCCGCCAGACCCCCGCCGCCGCGCCCTCTTTGCCGCTCGGACCCGGCGTGGAGAGCAATTTCTTCAAGAATTCGTAAGACGCTTCCCTCATGGATTCCTTTCTAAGGTGATGGAGACTTTCGAGCGACGCCCCCTTGCAGGTGCGCGCACCTACAAGGTTACCACCCTAAGT
>JALYGY010000104.1 GCA_030776865.1 Actinomycetota bacterium
TCCAGCTTCGGCCTCTTGCCTGGGGCCTTCCTGGGCTCGAGGGTGCCGCGTTCGTCGAGTTGCTTGCAGTAACGCTTGACGGTAGCGCGATCGACTCCGAAGCGTCTGGCGGTCTCTGACTTAGGCACGCCCTTCTTTACCGACTCGACTATCTTTTTCCTGAGGTCCAACGAGTACGCTCCCATATCTTCACGATACCCGGCGCACCATCATCGCAACCCGCTGTGAGGGCTGGTGAAAAGGGGGGGTGGATCGCTTGGAGAAGGGAGCCACCGGCCCTTTCCACCTTGCTAATGATGCCACCGACCAGAAGTCGGCGCCTCCCAGCATGAGAGGGGGACCGGAGCCCCGAAGGACCCCTACGCCGCGGCGGTCTCGCGAGAACCTTGCGTAGAGTAGAGGCGACGGGCACGGCTGGAGTCTACGCGTGCCGGAGCGGGCGACGCCCCGGCAAACGGGTAGAATGTCGGGGATTGGCGGCGGGATCAGGAGGTTGCCATATGTCCGAAAAGGAGCGGTCCGAGGCGGCGCGGGCGCTGAGCGAGGCGTTCGGCGGGCCCTACCGGAGGGTGATGCAGGGTGCCGTGGATGCCCAGCAGAGGAATGTCCAGCTCGCCCAGGGTTGGGTCGAGGGTCTGACCGGGGTGCTCGAGAGCCAGGTGGAGGCCAACCGGGCGCTTACCAGGGCGATGGAGTCGTACGCCAACGTGGTCGAGGAGGCGCTCAGGGGTCAGGAGCGCACCAACCACGCCCTGACCGAGAGCCTGGAGGCCTACAGAGAGGTCGTCGAGCGGACCACCGCGCTCCAGGAGAGGAACACGGACCTAGTCCAGGGCTTCTTCGGAGGCGTGAGCGCCGAGCTGAGGGAGGGGATGCAGAACAGCCAGGCCGTGGCGAAGAGCCTGATGGACGGCTCGGAGCAGCAGATGGAGGCCTTCCAGAAGATGCTGGGGGAGGCGATGGACACTTACATGAACCTGCTCAACGCCCCCCTCTCCCTCTACCAGAGGAACCTCGAGGCGTTCGGCAGAAGGTCCGAGTAGAGCCCGCTCTTGGCGGGTATATCCAAGATGTGTATGTCACAAGCAGGGCAATAAGGTGTGGGAGCGCCTAGCGAAGAGGTTCTCCATTACAGGACTGCAGGAGGCTGCGCAAAGGAGGAGATAAGAGGTGCAGGCACGAGAGAAGGCCCTCGAGGTGAGAAACCTTATCGGCGGCGAGTGGGAAGGGCGTGACGGACACGAGACCGAGCCGGTCTACGACCCGGCCACCGGCGAGGTCATCGCCGAGACGCCCCTCTCCACCCGCGAGGACGTGGATAGGGCTGTGACCAAGGCCGAGGAGGCGTTCCCGGGCTGGGCCGCCACCCCGGTCGTGGAGCGCGTCCGCCTGCTGTTCCGCTTCAAGATGCTCCTCGAGAAGCACTTCGAGGAGCTCAGGGACCTCGTCACCCTGGAGAACGGCAAGGACGCAAAGGACGCAGGAGGCGAGGTCAGGCGCGGCATAGAGGTCGTTGAGTTCGCCTGCGGGATGCCCACCCTCCTCATGGGCGAGACGGTGCGCGACGTGGCGCGCGGGATAGACAACGCGAGCTACCGCTACCCGCTGGGCGTAGTAGCGGCCATAACACCCTTCAACTTCCCATGCATGGTGCCTCTGTGGACCCTCCCGATAGCCATCGGGGCTGGGAACACCTACATACTCAAGCCCTCCGAGAGAACCCCCATATCGGCGGTGAGGCTCGGGGAGCTGCTCGTAGAGGCGGGGCTCCCCGACGGGGTCTTCTCAATAGTCAACGGGGCGCGCGAAGCGGTGGACTCCATCCTCGAGCACCCCGGCATAAAGGCCGTCTCCTTTGTGGGATCTCACCCCGTAGCTGAGCACGTCTACAAGCACGGTGCCGCCCACGGCAAGAGGGTGCAGGCCCTGGCCGGGGCGAAGAACTCCATGATCGTGCTGCCCGACGCCGTCCTCGAGAAGGCCGTCCCGAACATCATCTCCTCCGCCTACGGCAACGCCGGGGAGAGGTGCCTGGCCGGCAGCGTGCTCGTCGCCGTGGGCGACGTGGCCGACCGGCTGGTCGAGGCCGTCAAGGAGGAGGCCGAGGCCATGAAGGTGGGTCCGGGTAGCGAGGAGGGCGCCGAGCTGACCCCCGTGATCCGGGACTCCCACCGCGAGAAGGTCAAAGGCTACATAGACGTGGGCGAGGAGGAGGGCGCCGAGGTCGTCCTCGACGGGCGCGAACCGCCCCTGGAGAAGGGCTTCTTTATGGGGCCCACGATCCTGGACAGGGTAACCGGCGAGATGCGCGTCGGGCGCGAGGAGATCTTCGGTCCCGTTCTCTCCGTGGTGCGCGTAGAGAGCCTGGACGAGGCCATGGAGTTCACCAACGGCTCTCCCTTCGGCAACGCATGCTCGATCTTCACCGAGAACGGGGCCGCCGTCAGGTACTGGCGCGAGAACATAGAGGCCGGGATGCTCGGGGTCAACATAGGCGTCGCCGCTCCGATGGCGTTCTTCCCGTTCAACGGCGTGAAGAACTCCTTCTACGGGGACCTGCACGCCACCGGCAAGGACGGGGTCCGCTTCTTCACCGAGAACAAGGTCGAGATCACGCGCTGGCTCTCGGATCCAGGTCCCGAAGCCGCCGTCCGGCGTCCCGTGGAGACCGGACCCTAGCTCAGCAGCGCGGGCCAGAGGCGCTCCCTACAGAGCGCCCCTGGCCCTTTTTCGTCCTCCCTTCAGCGCACCGATGTTGCCGAAACAAGATTTTTCGGAAGAAAACACAGAAATTTCTTCAAGAAGTAGCTGCATTGGTATCGAAATATGAGTAGAATACCCCCCGACGCAACTGGAATTTCCTGGAGGGGGGTTTATGCGTCGGCCAACCTTGGCGTTCTCGGCGGTCTTCGTAACCGCTACCTGTACATCTTTCCTCTTGCTTTTCGCCATCTCGGAGGCGCGATCGCAGGCACCGGAGGGCTCCTTCGATGAAACCTCCGTATCCCAGGGTACATTCGGTGGGCAAACGGCCTCCGAAACGGTCCTCCGAGGTGTGAGAGAGGACATTTCCGAGGAGGAGCGCCTGCCCGACTACTCTCAGGTTGTCGGCAACGACACCACAGACCGCTTCCAGGCGCTGGGCTGGCAGGAGCGTTCCGGCGGCTACAGCCACGGCGGAGATTACGCCTACGTCGAGGGCGGTACCGGGGCGAAGGCGGCGCGCTTCAAGGTCGATATACCCACCGCCGGTGACTACGCGATCTACGCCTGGTGGCCAACCGCTGGGGCCAACAGCGCCTCGGCTCGCTACGGGGTGAGCACCGCCTCCGGCACGAAGTGGACAGAGGTGAACCAGCAAAGAGACGGCGGCATGTGGGTGAAGCTCGGCACCTACGAGATGGAGGCCGGGGATAGCTACGCTGTGCAGGTCTCCCCTGAGGGCGGGTCCGGCCGTGTGGTCGCCGACGCCGTGGCGGTCGTCCGGGGCGTCGCTTCGCCGCCCCCCGATGCGGCGCAGACTGGTACCGGCGGCGAGCAGCTGTACTCGGCGAGCGGCCGCAAGTACCCCGGCCGCAAGATAATCCGGGTGGCGAGATCGCATATAGGCACCCCCTACAGACACTCGCCTCCAAACCGCTGCCGGGCCTACAAGCAGGAGGACTGCTCCTGCCACACCAAGGTGGTCTTCAAGAGGTTCGGTAAGCGGCTGGCCGACGATCCGGTCAAGCAGTACTGGCGTCGCGGGAAGAAGATCTCGAAGTCCAAGCTTCGTCCCGGCGACCTGGTGTTCTGGAAGGAGAGTGGCCGAAGGAATCCTATCACCCACGTTGGCATCTTCTCGGGCCACGGGAACGTAATTCATGCCTCCACTTACTTCGGCAAGGTCGTCGAGAGCAAGATGAAGTACATAAACGGCTACTACGGCGCGAAGCGCATAAAGCTCCGCTAGGGGATCACAAGACCTGAGCCACTTAGAGGTGGCTGAAAATAGCCTCCCCTCATGAACATTGGTAGGCCCGACACGCGGTTCGACACCCCGCAAATGCGGACGCAGCCGCCCCAAAACAGACGAGCCAGCGACGCTCCGCCGCGCGCTAGGAGGATTCGACACCGCTCTTCTTCGGGTCTCTTTATCTATCGTCTACCCGGATCAGACCCCGCTGAACGGCGAGCGCCACCGCGTGGCTGCGGTTTTCGGCACCCAGCTTCTCGCAGA
>JALYGY010000105.1 GCA_030776865.1 Actinomycetota bacterium
GTTCAGGGTGGCCGCCGTCTCGACCGCGTCCTCTATCTCGGACTCGGAGACCAGCTCTCGCTTGAGCGCGGTGGTCAGGATGCCGAAACCGAGGGGCTTCGTAAGGACGAGAGCGTCACCGATCCGCACGCCGGTGTTACGCACCACCCGATCGTCCTCCACGAAGCCGGTAACTGAGAGGCCGTACTTCGGCTCCTCGTCCTGCACCGAGTGGCCGCCGCAAAGCTTCGCGCCGGACTCCTCTATCTTGGAGCATCCGCCGGTGAGGATCTCGCGCAGTATCCCAAGGTCGAGCGTACCGGGAAAGCCGACGAGGTTCATTGCCGTCAAGGGCTTGCCGCCCATCGCGTAGATGTCCGAGAGGGCATTGGCCGCGGCGATCTGGCCGAAGCGGTACGGGTCGTCTACTATAGGTGGGAAGAAATCCACCGACTGCAAGAGCAAGCCACCGCCGAAGGCCACGTAGCCTGCATCGTCGCGGGTATCCATGCCGCTCACAAACTCGTGGGTTGCGGGTGAGCCTGGCGTGAGATCCACAAGTACCTGCTCCAGGACCCCCGGAGCAAACTTAGAAGCTCAACCGGCCTTCTGCGAGTACTTCGTCAGCCTCATGCGGGTACGTTCGTCCATAGTATCGTAGGGTACTCCTCGCTGCTCCGTTACTCAAGCTCGGTACCGAACGCTGCGGCTGCTGCTCACCGAACCACAAGAGAGGCGCGCGGGCGCGCACGGTTGAGTGGCTCGAGCCCAAACCTAGGTGCTATTCTGTTGGTTGCTGTTGCGGAGATGCGCCTCTCTCGCCTGGGTCATGAAAATGGGCGCGTCGGCAACTCTTCGGTAAGAAGGGTATGGAAGTGCCAGAGAGCCTCGTTCGCCTGCGCTGCTTCTCGGGCGCAACAGGAGAGAAAACGAGTAAAGAGGAGGAAAACATGGACCGCAGCGACTATTGGGGCTTGGTGATCCCCATCCTGGTCATAATCATGCTGACTATAATTGTGTTGCGGTTTATATAGCAAGCAGAGGGCTGGACCCGGACTCTCGCCCGTAGGAGAGCTTCGTCGAACCTCGCCTGCAGACCACGTTAGGGCTGCTTGAACTCGATTCTCCGACCGACGAGGAGCCGTCCGGAGGCCTCACGGCGGCGCGTACCGGCGAAGGACCCCGCCCATCGATCGAGGCGGTAATGCACGCACTCGGCCTCACCGAAGGAGGGGCGCGGTTCGTGGGCCACACCCACCCCACCACGGTGAACGCCGTCCTCTGTTCCGTCTTCCCGGACCAGGTAGTCGTGTGCGGGTGCAAAGCGCTGCTGATCCCGTACGCGGACCCGGGCCTTCCGCTGGCCCGCACCGTGTGGGAGGGTTTGCGAGAGTACATGGGGTGCACGGGTACGACGCCGAAGACGGTCTACCTGCGCAACCACGGTCTGCTGGTCCTGGGTCAGTCGGCGGCGGAGGTGGACCAGATCACCACGATGGCCGCGAAAGTAGCCCGCATCCTCACGGGCGTGCTCTCTTTGGCAGAGCCCATGTGCCTCTCCGCTACGCAGGCTGATCGCATAGAGGCCCGCCCCGACGAGCACCACCGGCGAAGGGCGTTCCGAGATCCAGGAGGCAAGGCGCTTAGGAGCTAGGCGAGCAGCGCGGCCAGCGGCCGGAAGTGCGGACGGCGCTGTCGACCCTATGCCCTCCGCTGGGCGACCGCCGGCTCAAGAGTGGTACGCGGGGCGCTCGCCGCTGAGCCCACCCGAGACCACCTGTTGGCGAGATCCGCCCTGAGGGGTTGCGGGAGCTCCCCGAAGGTGGACCGCCGTTACGCCGTGGTAGGCGGTAGCGATTAGAGAAGGAGGACGAACATGGAACATCGAGAGTTGCGCGAAGAGATAGCCCGGATCGCTCGCCACATGAGCGCCTCGGGCCTCGTGCCCACGACCTCGGGCAACGTCAGCGCACGCACCCCCGAGGGGAATGTCCTTATAACCCCGAGCGGCCTGGCCTACGAGGTTCTGGAGCCCGAAGACATGGTGCTCGTAACCCTCGACGGCGAGGCCCTGGAAGGGTCCCTGGAACCTTCCAGCGAGGTTCCCATGCACAGGGGTCTCTATCGTTCGAAACCGCACGTGGGCGGGATCGTGCACACCCACGCGCCCTACGCGACCGCGCTGTCTTGCCTGGGGCTCGAGATTCCCCCGGTCCATTACCTGCTAGCAGCCCTCTCCGAAGAAGGGAGGGTGCCCCTGGCCCCGTACGCGACCTACGGTACCGAGGAACTTGCCGGCTACGCCAGCAACGCGCTCGGAGACTCCCATTCCGTGTGCCTGCTACAGAACCACGGGACCATAGCAGTGGGGGAAACGGTCAGTCAGGCCTACGCCGTGACCGAGATCCTGGAGGAGATGGCCGAGATCTACTACCGGACCAAACTCGCCGGGGAACCCATACTCCTCAGCCCTGAGCAGGTGTCGGACACCCGGGCCAAGAT
>JALYGY010000106.1 GCA_030776865.1 Actinomycetota bacterium
ACACCGAATCGGCTCTATGGTCTAGGATCTTGATGATGGTGGCCAGTTCCTCATCCGAAAGTTGCGGCAGCAGCGCTTCCCGTGCCCTCTCGTCCTTACCCATCGACGGCTCAGAAGATGTTGGGGCATTCCGACATCAGGATGACACTCGCGATCTACACCCACGCCACGGACGAGATGCAAGACGCCGCCACCGCGGCGTTAGAGAGCGCCTTTAACTAGCGTCTACTGTTGCCCTACTGTTGCCACGAGGCCCCGGAAGCGTCGCCGGGGTCTCTCCTTTTTTTGAGTTTTGCAGGTAATTAGTGAGTGGCGGGACCCGGATTCGAACCGGGGACACCATGATTTTCAGTCATGTGCTCTACCAACTGAGCTATCCCGCCGAAGAAGACAGCGGGATGATTCTACGGCACGGCATGGTGGCTATCAAGCAGCCGAGCAGACTGCCCGCACCTCTCCTTGAGACCTAGCCGATCTTGGCGAAGCGATCCAGGCCAAATGCAGACTCGACCATCTCCTTGGGCATCGCGCCCACGACCGCCTTGGGCTGCTCGCCGGGCTCGAAGAATGCGATGGTCGGGATGCTCGAGATCCCGAAGTGCCCAGCCAGCGCCGACTCGGAGTCCACGTCTACCTTCGCCACCTTCACCGACCCTTCGTACTCGCGCGCGATCTCATCCATGACCGGCGCTACCTGCCGGCACGGCCCGCACCACGCAGCCCAGAAATCTACCAGCACCGGTACCTCGGAATCCAGCACTTCTCTCTCGAAAGTGTCGGTGGTGACAACTACGGGCTCGCCCACGATGCTAAACCTCCCGGTAATTTCTATCTGTTATTTAGTATATCTCGTCGTCAAGCCAGGTGGCCAAGGGAACGAAGCGGGAGCGACGGGACTCGAACCCGCGGCCTCCGGCGTGACAGGCCGGCGTTCTAACCAACTGAACTACGCCCCCGCGTGGGACGCCCCGTTCTAGGGCGAAGTTCAGTGTAGCAGAAGGGTTGGGCCTTTTCTATTTGGCCGGTCAGCTATCAGCTTCTCGTGGGGTGGCGCCATTCCGGTCATGGCTCGACAGCTTTTCCGGCGCGTTGTTGCCTGCGTGATAGGAGTGGAACACGAGCGGTACGTCCCAGCGCGATTCGCGAATGAGGTCGAGGATTAGCTCTGTACCGAGAGGGTATGTGGACGTCCGGCGAACCTGCACGGTCTTGAGCACACCATCCGAGGGGCCCACCTCCCTAGCCATCAGGTCCTGGGGTAGGATCGGCGCCCTTTTACGAATAAGGCGAGGATTAGGTCTACATTGGCGAGTAGGAAGGCGGTGGCGACAAACGGCAGGGCTGGGAGTGGACGTTCGAGTAACAACCCGGCACTCAGGGCGAGGAACGCACCGAAGCAGACGCAGAGCAAGGTCGCAAAGTAGCGCAGGTTCAGAAAGTGGCTCGCGGCCGTAAACAGAGCCAGAAAGATGAAGTCGCTCATGCCGAGACCAAAGCCCAAGGCAGCGCCGAAGGTTGGGAAGACGAGTAACAAAATATCTAGGGCTCGCGAGTCTTCCTCAACGAGCGTCTTGGTAGGCCCGGCGAACACGCTAAAGAGGTCCGAGGCTATCGCCACGGCGGCTATGAGCACGACCACGCCCACAGAGTTGACGTAGCGGGCGAGCGAGACGCCGAGGGTCGCAGCGGCAAGAACCCTGAAGAAGTTCGCGAGTGACAGCGCGAGCAGGAGCAGAAACCCGGAATTGATCTCCAGATTCTCTGGACGGGCGATCAGGGCGAACAAAGCACCGATAGCCGCGGCAGCCGCCCCGAGAGCCAGAAGCCTAGACGTGGCGTAACCCCTCGCCGCAAAAAGAAACCCGTGAAGCGAAGAGGCCACAGGGACAAGGACGAGGGCGTAAGCTACAACCCGAGCCGTTCGATGAGGTTCGAGTGTATGTATTGGGGGCAGTAGAAAGGTCAGTGCTACCAGCACCGTCGCACCCATCAGCAAGTACGAGAGTCCATGGTTGGGACGATATCTCAAGACGGAAGCTAGCCGCTAGCGGATCTGCTCGACCGGCAGACCCGCTTTAACCCAGGCGACGAAGCCGCCCTCTACCTCCGCCGCCCCGCGACGTCCCGTCAACTTCGAGCGCACGGCGTGCTGGCAGAGGTAGACGGCCGGCGCAGGTTCAGAGGCCGCGACGTGGCGCCCGAGCGAGACGGGGATCGCGCCCGGCGGGGCGCCGTAGCGGCGCCGCTCGACCCCTGTACGGAGATCGAGGATCTTCACCTCCCCGCGCTCGGCCGCCTCCCAGACTTCTCTCGGCGGCATCGATCTTGTCATCAGCCCTTACCTCCTTACCACTCCAGACCCTCTGTGCGTCAGTCCTATAGCAAGCCCCAAGAACACCAATACCCGAGAGCATGAGGTTCCTCATCTGCTCAAATACCTGTTGGACTTCTGTGTGCTTACCCACAACCTAAATCCCATATCCGCCATTCTTGTGCCCCATTATGCCCTTATTCATCGAACTTCCGAGATGCAGGGACTTCCGAGGACTCGGAACGGTGTAATCCGCTAGCGCCGTTGCGCACATATTCTTCTGAAGCCTTCGGTAAAGAACATGCCGGGGCCGTTGAAGATGAGGCGGGGGAGCGAAGAATAAAGTAGAGGCTAGTGTGGGAAAGGCTCCTCCCCCGCCTGCGTGGGGTACCAGCCACCGTAGCGCACAGCGATGAATCGCGGATGAATCTTGCGACTTTGCTCGAAGATAACAGCCTACACCTGCGTGACGCCGAATCCCGGAGAGGGTAGAGGGACGTTCTCCCGAGCGGAGACGGCGACGACTCGCTGGCGGGCGGGTCTTACAGCCGAGACCTAGAGTAGCTGGAAGGACCGGGGCATAGAGCAGCCTCGGCCCTTCTCATAGTCCTTATTCACCCAAGTACCTAGAAGAAGATGAATTTCCCGACGTTCGGCACGCAAAAGGTGAAGGTCAGAGCACTGCGCTATAGTTACGGTGAGAAGTCCAACTCCAGTGAGTGACGGCCAATGAAACCAAACCTCGAAACCCTGCCTATTGGAGAAGAAGCCCCGCAGCTGGTCAACGCCATCATTGAGGTTCCTGTGGGCAGCCGCAATAAGTACGAGTACGAGCCCGAGCTTGGGGTCATCATGCGGGATAGGGTTCTGCCGGGCGCTGTCCGCTACCCCGCCGACTACGGCTTCGTGCCCTCCACGCTGACCGGTCGCGGCGACCCCTTGGACATAGTGGTGGCCGCCTACGATTCCGCTTTCCCCGGCTGCGTGGTGCGAGCTCGTCCCATCGGAGCCCTGCACATAACCGACTCCAAGGGTGAGGAGTACAACGTCCTCGCCGTTCCCGACGACGACCCGCGTTTTGCAGACATGCGTGCCCTGGAGGACCTGCCGAACCAGAACCTGCACGAGATCGAGGAGTTCTTTGAGGTCTACAAGCGGCTGGAGGGTGACGAAGAGGTAGAGATTCTGGGCTGGCTAGCCCTGGATGAGACCCACGAATTGATCCGTGAATGCGCCCAAGCCTACGTTCAAGCGTGAGCTCTCTTCGCTGTTCCTCTCCCCTATTCACCGAAGGGCCTAGTAGAAGTATGGGATTCTCGAAACTTCCCCTTTTGGCGATTCGCGCAAATTGCGCCGCTCCTTGTATCCTGGCATACCAGCCGCGTTGCGTAACGAGGCGGGGGTATACATCTTTCTTTCATCTACCCCACTGAAAAGGGGTAGGGGAGATATGCGGAAGACCATCCTGCTATTGGCTTCCACGACCTTAGCCGTGCTCCTAGCGCGTGGGATGGCGCAGGCGGCAACAGTTGACTGCGTAACCGGAGAGCGGTGCGAGGGCAGCGAAGAAGACGACACGATTAACGGGACCCGCAGGGCGAGTGGATCTTGGGTCTTGGCGGGGACGACCGCATGTAAGGCGGTGGCATCAGCGTGGCGTCAAAAAGAGCCGGGACTTCTTCTGGCTCTTCTGTGTTCTCGGTGTTTTACCTGCAAAACGCCATATTCTTTAAGTAGGCGATGCTGGATTTGAACCAGCGATCCCCTCCTTGTAAGTGACTTAGGGGGTGTTTCGGGGTGTTGGTGGGTGTTGTAAATGTCCTGCAAAACAGGGGAATTTGCGTGTCCGCAACATCCTGCGACAACCGGAAACTCGCCCAATTGGTGTACGAAATGGTGTACAGGCGTCATGCCTTCGGCTTATTGGCGGGGTCCGAAAAGTGGGGGCGCAGCCTCGCTCTACGCAGGCTCCGAGATTGTCGTTAGGCCCTCGACGCCAGCGTAGTGGTCTGGGTTGTTGGTGACGAGCGGTACGCCATGGTGAAGGGCGGTCGCGGCCGCTCCGCAGGCGTCGGCTACGCTTATGGGCCGACCCTTGCGTCGCGCCCCGTCCGTTGCCTCGGCCCACCGTAGGCAGAGGGCGCGGTCGAAGGGATGGACGACGAAGTTGCGCAGGTGCCGCTCCATCCTAATGCGGCGGGTTTCGCCCCAGTCGCGTTCGAGCGCCCGCCGGTCGAGTTCAGCGACGGTCATAAACGAGACGACGAGAAGCCTGCCGGTCAGGTGCGGACGGTAGGCTTCCGCCCGTGAGTCGCGCTTGAAGAGGTATGACACTACATCGGTGTCTACCACCACGGCGGTGGCCTCTGGGGCTTGGGGCAACTACCGAAGCTCTCTAGGCGTCCGAGCCAGGGAGGACTTCCGACTCGCGGCGCCACCTGCGGAGCGCGGCGACGAACTCG
>JALYGY010000107.1 GCA_030776865.1 Actinomycetota bacterium
GGACGACTCGGGCTACCAGGTGGTCCAGTCCATGGTCGCCATAAAGGCGGGCGGGTTCCTCGGATCCGGCGCCGGAGCGGGCGCCCAGGGCGTCTCCGTGCCCCAGCTGGATACGGACATGATCTTCGCGCTCATCGGAGAAGAACTCGGACTTCTGGGCATGGTGGCGGTGATCGCAGCCTTCGGCTTTCTAACACTGGCCGGACTCGCGATCTCCCTGCACGCCCCATCGGTCATGGCCCGGTGCCTGGCGGCGGGCCTCACAACCATGCTCGCCGTGCAGGCGACCTTCAACATGGGGGCTGCAATGGTCGTCCTCCCACTCACCGGGATGACGCTGCCCTTTATAAGCTACGGCGGTTCGAGCCTGCTGGTCTGCTTCGCCGCCGTTGGTATCTTGTGCAGGGTATCGGAGGATAGTGAACGGGCGAGCGTCGCCAGACCCCGCCTCAGAGACGCCGCGAGTCCTGATCGCCGGCGGCGGTACGGGAGGACACGTGATCCCCGCGCTCTGCGTGGCCGGTAGCTTGCGCGAGAAAGGGGCCCTCGTCGAATTCGTCGGCTCGGAGACGGGCATTGAGAGAGACCTCGTCCCCGGCGCCGGCTATCCCCTGCACTCGGTGCCCCTGAGGGGACTCACCGGCGGCCCGCTCGCGCGCGCCCACGCAGGCCTGCTCTTCCTCAAGGCCCTCCGCCGTTGCCGAACTCTCATGCAAGAATTCCGTCCCGCAGCCGTACTCGGGGTGGGCGGCTACGCCAGCGCGCCGGCCGTCGTCGCGGCCAACGCCCAGAAGATCCCCACCTTCCTTCACGAGCAGAACTCAATACCCGGCCGCGTCAACCGTTTCGCGAGCCGCTTCACGACGGAGATCTTCGTGACGTTCCCTGCCGCCAGGGAGCAACTCGAGAGCGCCGTGTGGGTCGGTATGCCCACCCGCAAGGAGCTCTTCGGTGCTTCGAGGGAGGAAGCCCTCCGCCGCCTGAATCTGGAGCCGCCGGTGGTCCTGATCTTCGGCGGAAGCGGAGGAGCCCTCAAGATCAACCTCGCCGCGGCAGAGGCGTTCGGTACCCCGACGCCGTTCACGGTGGTCCAGATCTCCGGGCGCCGGGACTTCGCCCGCCTCTCGACCGACAACCCGCGACACAGGATCATCGAGTACGTCGATGACATCTGGCGATATCTGGCCGCCGCGAGCGTGGTCGTGAGCCGCGCGGGCGCAGGCTCGCTGTTCGACACGGCAGCCGTTGGGAGGGCGGCGATCCTGATACCCTTCCCCTACGCCACCGGCGACCACCAGCTGCACAACGCTCGTTACTTTACCGAGAAGGGAGCAGCAGAACTGCTCCCGGACTCGGAGGTGACGGACACAACCCTGCGCCGGCGCGTACAGAGGTTGTTAGACGACGACGAGCGCCGGGAGGCACTCGCCGGGCGCATGCGCGCCCTCGCGACCCCCCAGGCAGCCGACGCGGTGGCCGGGTGGCTTCTACGCGCCGCAAAGAGAGGGTGAGAGACGTGAAGATTCACATGATAGGCATCGGCGGGGCGGGGATGAGCGGTGTGGCGGAGGTCCTCACGAACAGGGGGCACACCGTCACCGGCTCGGACCTCAAGGAGTCGCCCTACACCAGAAGGCTCAGCGAGTTCGGCATCGCGGTCTATATCGGGCACGCACCCCACCAGGTGGGGGACGCGGACCAGGTCGTGATCTCGACGGCCATCCCCAAGACGAACCCCGAGCTCCTGGAGGCCCGGCGACGATCGATCCCCGTGGTCCCACGCGCCGCCGCTCTGGCCTCCATCTTGGAGGGCGCTTGCGGCATCGCCGTTACAGGAACCCACGGTAAGACAACCACGACGAGCATGACGACGCACGTCCTCAAGACTTTGGGTGAGGATCCCACGGCGCTCGTCGGCGGCGAGCTCAACGATATCGGGAGCAACGTGGTCTTCGGCCGCCCGGACCTCGTTATCGCCGAGGCCGACGAGAGCGACCGCTCGCTCCTCCAGCTCCGTCCAAAGGTCGCCATCGTCACCAACGTCGAGTTCGACCACCCGGACTTCTACGCCTCGCTCGACGACGTCGTGGAGACCTTCTCGCAATTCGTAGGTTCCCTCCCAGCCGACGGACACCTGGTGATCTGCGCCGACGACCCTTCCTGCCCCCCGCTCGTCGCCGCGGCCCCATGCCCGGCCACGACCTACGGTATCTCCGCCGGGGATCTCATGGCGCGGATCCTCACCCCTAACAGCTACATCCTCTCTGAAGCCGGCGAGGAGCGCGGAACGGTCGAGCTGGGCGTCTACGGCCGTCACAACGTGCTCAACTCCCTCGCCGCCGCAGCGATGGCCCGCTGGCTCGGCCACGATGCCTACGACGCAGCCCGCACCCTGAATACCTTTGGCGGCGTGCGCCGCCGCTTCCAGCTCAAAGGGGAGAGCTCAGAGGTTCGCGTCGTTGATGACTACGCCCACCACCCCACGGAGCTCTCCGCAACGCTCGATGCCGCCCGCGCGACAATGCCCCGCGGAGGCCGGGTCATAGCCGTCTTCCAGCCACACCGCTACTCCCGAACCCGCAAACTGTACAGGGAGTTCGGCGAAGCCTTCGCCTCAGCCGATGCGGTCTTTGTCACCGAGGTCTTCGGCGCGGGCGAGATGCCCCAGCCCGGCGTGAACGGGAAGCTGATCGTGGACGCCATCTGCGAGACTCGCGGCCACCCAAACGTGTACTACATCCCCCAGCAGGACGACGTGCCACGGATCCTGCGCGACGTCTCCGAGAGGGGAGACGTGGTGCTCACGCTCGGGGCAGGAGATATCTCGAGGATGGGCGAGAGACTGCTGGAGCTTCTGGAGGACCCGACATCCCAACCCTGATAAATCTCCTGCGAGCGATCTCCATCTCCATCTCCGTGGCCACCCTTACCACCATGACGGTCGTCGTCCTCTCTTACCTGACCCTCCCCGTCACCGGCGTCCAGGTGGCCGGCGCCCGCATGTTCCCCGAATCAAAGGCCTACAGCGCCGTCCCAGCCCGAGCGAGCCTCGTTACCCTGAACACCGCCTCCCTGGAGCGAGAGGTCGAGTCTAATCCCTGGGTTAAACGTGCGGTGGTGACCAGGGATTGGGAATCAGGTATAGTTACAGTTCACGTTGAGGAGCGGCGCGTGGTCCTTGATGCTGAGGTTAACGGAAGACGCGTGATTTTGGCGGAGAATGGAGCGGAGCTTCCGGGGCCGGGGAGAGCGAGCCTCAGGAGGGTGGAGCTGGATGCGGATCAGCTGGGGGAGATCTTGGAATTCGCTAGGGTGTTGGAGAGCAACGGGGTAAGGCTAGATTCGGTGGACGAGGCTGGCCCGGGTGGCATCGAGGCGAGTGTGGAGGGGCGCCGCGTGGTGTTCTCAGGGAGTGTAGCCAGCGGGCAGGCCCGGGCGCTCAAAGGGATTATGGACGAGCATCCCGGGGCCCGGATCTTCGACCTCCGTTCTCCTGAGCGGGTCGTGGTCGGCGGGCCGTCCAACGGCGGGGCGGACGGACGGCCGGAGGGCTAGGGGAACGGCTCGTGGCGCAGTCGCTGGTTTACGGGATAGACGTGGGCACGACCAAGATCGTGGCCCTTGCCGGGAGGGTGGATAGCCGGCGAGGGTGGGCGGAGGTGCTCTCGATGGGGGAGGCCCCGAGCCACGGGCTCAAGAGGGGCGTCGTGGTGGACCGCCAGGCGGCGGCTGAGTCGGTAGCAGCGGCGATAGAGGATTGCGGGCTGCGCGGCGGGCCGGTGGTCGTCGGTATCGCCGGCAGCCACATCTCGTCTTTCAACACTGAGGTCACCCTCCTCAATCGTTCCAGGAATATGTCGGTTACCCAGCGCTTCGTCGAGAAACTAGAGCAAGAGGCGCGAGAGCTGCTGGAGCTGCACGAGGACGAGCGGGTGATGCACGTCATCCCCCGCGGCTACGTGCTGGACGGCTCTGAGGGCGTCAAGAACCCTATCGGTCTCGCCGCCCGCAAGGTGACCATGCGGGCCCACGTGGTGAGCGGCGCCGTCTCCAGCATCCAGAACCTCCTCCGCATCGTCGAGGATTGCGGTGTCAAGGTCTCGCGCGTCGTGCTCG
>JALYGY010000108.1 GCA_030776865.1 Actinomycetota bacterium
GAGACGTAGCCGTAGAGGCCGGGGACGACGAGGCGCACAGGGTAGCCGTGCTTGAGGGGGAGCTCGCTGCCGTTCAGGCCGAAGGCGACCAGCGCCTCGCGGCCGTCGAGCGCGATCTCCGTCCTGAAGCCCGTCGTAAAGCCGTCCACGCTGCGGCCAACTAATTGCTCGGAGGCGCGCGAGATCTTCTCCTGGCTCACGCCGGCCTCGGCGAGCACATCGGAGAGAAGGACGCCGGTCCAGCGCCCGTTGGAGACGAGCCCGCCGCCGACCTCGTTCGAGACGCAGGAGAGGGTGATATCGGCCTCGCGGGTGGGCATGGCGAGGAGGTCCTTGTAGGAGAGCTCTATCGGGTTGTCCACCGCGCCCACCACCGAGAGCTTCCACCGGTTCACGTCTATCCGCGGCGAGATGAGGGCGGTGTCTATAAGGTAGAAGCTGCTGGCGGGTGTGATCAGGGGCCCCATCCCCGGGGCCTTTATCGACGCGTCCTCGGGCGGGGGCGGCAGGGTCTCGTGTTTCACTGCCGCTTTCGCGCCACCCTTGCCCCGTTGCTTGGAGGACTGGTCGGAAGACTCGGAGAGCCTCAAGGGTCTGGGAGCGGAGGCTTCCCGGGGACCGCGGCCAGCGAGCGCGCGTCCCACGCCCGCGGCCGCGAGTCCCGCCACCGCTGCGCCGCCGCCGAGTACCAGGAAGTTGCGACGGTTCACCGCGATCCCGCCCTCAGAGTGCGCCTCTCTGGACCTCGCCACCGGGGACGGTGCGTCCGAGGGCCCCGCCGGAGGCGCTGCTTTCGAAGCGGCAGGATCTTGCGCTCTGAGTCCCGAGGCACGCAGCAAGAGCTCGGTGGTGGCGGTGCCGGCGGCGAGTGCGCCCGCTATGGTCAGCGCGGTCGGCACGAGAGAAACGAACGGTTCGGCGAGCGTGGCGGCGATTGCGATGCCCGCCAGGACCACCACCCCTATCAGAGCGGCGGTCGGGGAGCGAAGGGCGACGTTCGCGAGGAGCGCGGCGACCACCAGCGCACCGACGATCATGGTCGCGACCAGGGCGGGTATGTCCGCCATACCGAGTATCTCGATCCCCCTGGTCACCAGCTCGCCCGGCGTCAGCTCAACGACCCGCTGGGCGAGCGACACGAACACCGAAGGAACCGATTCGTAGAAAAGACCGTGCACCAGCTCCGCTATCCCGAACGCCAGCACGGCCCCGACAATCCCCGCGGTCCCTGCCCTGAACCTACCGCTCACAATCCGCTCTCCCGTATTCCGTGTGCCAAGATCGCCGTAGCGCCTCGCCGTTAGCGTACCATCCGATCCTTGCACAACCCTTACACCACTATTACGAATCCGGGAGAGGCCTTGGATCAGTCACCTTGACACGCTGGCCTTTTGGGGCTACAAAGCCCTCTATACAAAGGCGATGACGGGGACGAGTAAGGTCACATCTCCCGCCCCTAGCGAGCCGGGGACGGTGAGAGCCCGGCGCGGGGAGTGGCCCGAAGATCCTCCCCGAGCCGCCGACCGAAAGCGAAGGGTCGCTGCGTCTCCAGGCGTTAGTAGGATCGGCCGGGTCCGCCCGTTACAGCGCAAGGGTGTCTTTGTAGAGCACCTGCAGAGAGGTCCGGGGCCGCGAGGTCGCGGGCAAGCGGGGTGGTACCGCGAGAGCTCTGGGCTCCCGTCCCTGCGGTGGAGTAGTCGCTCCGCCCGCTTGGGATGGGAGCTTTCGTATAGAGAGAGGTGCGCGACGTGGCGTTCGAGAAGGTGAGGCCGCAGGTAGATCTCCCCGAGCTCGAGAGGGAGGTTCTGGGCCTCTGGGAGAGGACCGGGGCCTTCAGGAAATCCGTCGAGAGGCGGCCGGAAGACTACAGGTTCGTCTTCTACGAGGGTCCGCCGACGGCGAACGGCAAACCCGGCTTCCACCACGCCCTCGCCAGGGCGTTCAAGGACCTCATCCCCCGCTACAAGACCATGCGGGGCTACCGGGTCGAGCGCAAGGGGGGCTGGGACACCCACGGCCTGCCCGTCGAGATCCAGGTGGAGAAGGAGCTGGGGCTCCAGGGCAAGGCTGACATAGAGCGCTACGGCGTCGAGGCGTTCAACAAGCTCTGCAGGGAGTCCGTCTTCCGCTACGTCGAGGACTGGCGCGAGATGAGCGAGCGTCTCGGCTTCTGGATAGACATGGATGACCCCTACCGGACCCTCGACAACCCCTACATCGAGAGCGTCTGGTGGGCCCTGAAGAGTTTGTACGAGAAGGATCTCCTCTACGAGGGCTACAAGGTCACCACCCACTGCCCCCGCGACCAGACCTCTCTCTCCTCCGCAGAGGTCGCCCTGGGCTACCAGCAGTACCCCGACCCGGTGGTGGACCCGAGCGTCTACGTCAGGTTGCCGCTGGCTTCGCCGGACAGAGCGAACACCAGCCTCCTTATCTGGACCACGACGCCGTGGACCCTCATCTCCAACGCCGCCGTCGCCGTACACCCTGACGTTGACTACGCGACGGTCGAGGTGAGCGGCGAGAGGCTCATCCTTGCCCGCGACCTGCTCGAGAAGGTGCTCGGCGAGAGCGGCTACGAGGTCCTCGAGACCCGCAAGGGCGCGGCGCTCGAAGGGCTGAAGTACAGGCGTCCGTTCGATTACGTGCCGGTAGAGGGAGCCGAAGGCTACGAGAACCTCTGGACCGTGGTCCTCGGGGACTACGTGAGCACCACCGAGGGGACCGGTCTCGTGCACACCGCCCCTGCCTACGGCGAGGAGGACGCCCGCACCGGGAGCCGGTACGGGCTGCCCACGATCCACCCCGTCAAGCCCGATGGGACCTTCGACGAGCGGGTCGGGCCGTATGCCGGGCGGTTCGTGAAGAGGGCGGACGCCGGGCTCGTGGAGGAGCTTGAGGAGAAGGGGCTGCTCATGAGGGCTGAGGAGTACGAGCACGCCTACCCGCACTGCTGGCGGTGCGGCACGCCCCTTCTCTACTACGCCAAGAGGGCCTGGTACGCCCGCACGACCGCCGTGCTCGACGAGCTGCTCTCGGAGAACGAGGAGATCAACTGGGTCCCCGAGCACATAAAGTGGGGCCGCTTCGGCGACTGGCTCAAGAACAACGTGGACTGGGCCCTCAGCCGCGAGCGCTACTGGGGCACACCCTTGCCGATCTGGCGCACAGAGAGGGGCGAGGTAGTCGTGGTGGGTAGCGTCAAAGAGCTCAAAGAGATCGCCGTTGACCCCGTACCGGAGGACCTGCACCGTCCGTTTATAGACGGGGTGAGGGTGCGTCACCCGGAGACCGGCGAGGAGGCTCGCCGCGTCCCTGAGGTTCTGGATGTCTGGTTCGACTCGGGGAGCATGCCGTTCGCCCAGTGGGCCTACCCTCAGGAGGGAGGGGAGCACTTCGCGCGGCAGTTTCCGGCGGACTACATCTGCGAGGCCGTGGACCAGACGCGGGGCTGGTTCTACTCGCTGCACGCCGTCTCGACTATGCTCTTCGGGGAGACTTCCTACAAGACCTGCCTCGTCCTCGGGCACATCCTCGACGCCGAGGGCAAGAAGATGAGCAAATCCCTGGGCAACGTCATAGACCCCTGGGACCTCTTCGAGAAGCAGGGCGCGGACGCCCTCCGGTGGGCCCTCTACACCGCCACGAACCCGGGCAACACGCGCCGCTTCTCCGAGGACCAGGTAGACGAGGCCGTCCGCAAGTACCTCCTCACCCTCTGGAACACCTACTCCTTTTTCGTCACCTACGCCCGCATAGACGGCTTCGCCCCCAGAGAGGACTTCGTGGAGCTCGAGGACAGGAGCCTGATGGACCGCTGGGCCACGAGCGAGCTGCAGCTCACCGTGCGAACGGTCACGGAGAGGCTCGACGCCTACGACGTCACGGCGGCCGGGAGGGCCATCGGGGACTTCGTTGACGAGCTCTCGAATTGGTACGTGAGGCGAAACAGGCGCCGGTTCTGGAAGGGCGAGGACGACCTGGACAAAAAGGCCGCCCACCTCACCCTCTACGAGTGCCTGACGACGGTCGTCAAGCTCACCGCCCCCTTCACCCCCTTCCTTGCCGAGTCCCTCTACCAGAACCTCATCGTGAACGTGTACGGCGAGGCCCCTGAGAGCGTGCACCTGGCGGACTGGCCTCTTTACGAGGAAGCGCTGGTCGATAGGGACCTCTCGGAGCGCATGGCGGCAGCGAGACGCGTCGTGGCCCTGGGAAGGGCGGCCCGCAACGCCGCCGCCATAAAGACCCGCCAGCCCTTGCGGGAGGTCGTGGTCGTGCCGGGCGAGGCTGCGGACTCGGGGTTCAGGCAGGGCGTGGAGAGCCTCAGAGAGGTCATCCTCGACGAGCTCAACGTCAAGGAGCTCTCCTTCGGCGCGGCGGAGGATGTGATCTCCTACGACCTCAAACCGAACCTTGGCGTCGTCGGTCCCAAGTACGGCCGCCTCGTGCCCGGCATCCGGGCCGCCCTGGCCGGGGCGCCTCCAGAGGTCGGCGCCAGAGCCGCCGCCGGGGAGCCCATCGCGGTGGCGGTCGAGGGAGAGGAGATCATCCTCGGTGCCGACGAGCTGCTCGTGGAGCCCAAGGAGAGGGAGGGCTACGCCCTGGAGCGCCAGGACGGCCTCTCCGTCGCGCTCGCCACGCGACTCGACGCGGAGCTGCTCGACGAGGGGCTCGTGCGAGAGCTCGTCCATAAGGTGCAGAACCTCAGGCGCGAGAAGGGCTTCGAGATAGAGGAGAACATCCGGGTGGATCTCTCGGGGAGCGCCCGCGTCTCGGGTCTGCTAAAAGAGAAGTGGGGCGACTACTTCAAGGCCGAGGTGCTGGCCAGGGAGCTCGACCTCGACGGTAGCGCCCCGGACGGCGAGAGCGTGAAGGTAGACGGTGAAGCGCTCAAGGTGCGGATAGAGCCATTCGGGAGGTCCGGGTAGAGGCCAGGCAAAGTTGGGTATGATGTAAGGACTTGAACGGCGACCAGAACAGAGGAGAGGGAGGTTTCTAGGTGTTTGGCAGAAAGAGTCGGGCGGAGAGGTTGAAAGAGCAGGCCCAAGGGACACGGCTCATCCCCGTGGCGACGCTGACCGCTGCGTACGCTGGCGCCAAGCCGGTGATCGAGCGTCTGCTCTATGACGACGAGCTCAGGGACAATATCCGCGTCTTTATTGAGTCGGCCAGGAACATACTCGACGAGCTCTCCGATGAGAGCCCGGGCGAGATCGTCACCAAGCTCTGGGACGACGACAAGCTCCGCAAGCAGGTCGAGTCCGCGGCGGAGGCTGCCCAGGAAGGCAGCAAACGGGTGCGGGGAGTGAAAGTCCGTAGCGGCGGCGGAGGCGGCAAGATACTCCTGCTGCTCCTCCTGGCCGCCGTGGGCTTCCTGTTTCTCAACCCGAGGACCGGCCCGCAGACCCGCAGGTTCGCTAGAGAGGCCTACGGCTCCCTGACCTCCGGCGAGTAAAAGAGCGGCGCACAGGCTTCAGGTACTTCCGTTGGAGAGCCTGAAGGCCGGATACCGGCGCTCTAGCTCCCTGTCGAAGGCGTGCCAACCCTCACTCCCGCCGACGGAGGCCGCGAAGGAGACGCGGAGGCCGGCGAGGCCGGCTTCGACCTCCCTTCTGGCCCGCTCGGCGCGGTTGCGGGCGCTCTCGCTCGGCGTCCCTTCCCTCTCCAGCCGCTCGGCCTTCTCCCCTAAACGTTCTGCCCGCTCGAAGAGCGCGGCGTGGGCGTGGGCGTGCTCCCGGATGACGGAGGCCGCCCGGGAGCGTAAGGCGAGGTTCTCCGGAGGCGACCCGCCTCTTCGGCGATGCAGCCCCTCCAAGAGCCGGCCGAGCCCGCGCGCGACGGCGCCGGGGAGGGACCGCAGCGCAACGGTCGTAAGAGACGGTAAACTTCCCTGGTTCATGGCACACATGATAAACCGTTGCTCACTCTTCGTTGTGATCTCTCTCTCGGCGCTATTCCTTGGCGGGTGCGCGGGCTTTCTGGAAGACCCCCGCGAGCGGGCCAACGAGGCGATCGCCGAGGCGAACGAGTCCGTGGCCGAGCACAACAAGCTCTTCGAGCAAGCCCGCCAGACCTACGCGGACGTCAAGGAGAAGATAGAGTCAGGGGACGACCCGTCACAGCTGAGGGACCGCATAACCGAGGCAAAAAACACCCTCGAAGAGGCGCGGATCCACCTCGACGACGCCAGGGAGTCCCTGGGCAGCGTGCAGGACCTCGACGTGGACCAGACCATAAAGAACTACGCGGGCCTCCTCGGCGAGGCGATGGACGCCCAGCTCGCCGCCGAGGCCAAGGAGGTGGAGTTCTACGACCTCCTCGAAGAGGACCCCGCCCTAGAGAACAACCGGGAGAAGGCCCTGGATCTCCTCTCCGAGATCGGGGCCGGTTACGAGAAGGCCGAGAAGGCCTACGCAGAGGCCCAGGATTTCGCCAACTCTCACCCCGACGTTATAAAGGCGACGCCCGAATAATGGGCTTCAGGCTGTAGGCTTCAGGTATCAGGCTCTCGCTGATGCCTGGAACCTGATGCCTGTTGCCTACAGAGGTTGGCAAGAGGGGCACGTATAGGTCCCCCGGCCGGCGACGCGCGACTTGGAGATCTCTGTTCCACAGCTCGGGCAGGGCTCGCCCGCGCGGTCGAAGACCTTCAGCTGGTGCTGGAACTTGCCGCTCTCGCCGAAAGCGTCGTGGTAGGAGTCGAAGGTCGTCCCCCGCAGCTCGATGGCCCCCCTCAGGATGTCGCGGGTCGCTGCGTGGATGGCCCCTATCTCCTGCGGGCTCAAGGTGTTGGCCTTGCGCGTGGGGTGAACGCCCGCGGCGAAGAGCACCTCGTCGACGTAGATGTTGCCTAGGCCCGCGACCACCGACTGGTCGAGGAGGAGCCCCTTGACGGAGGCTCTCCTCCCGAAGACGCCCGCCAGGTACTCGGGCGTGAAGGCTTGCGAGAACGGGTCGGGGCCGAGGCGGGAGATCAGGGGGTGTTTATCCACCTCCCCCCGCTCGTAGAGGTCGAAGTAGCCGAGCCAGAGCCGGGTAAATGCCAGCACCACCCCGCCCTCGAACTCCAGAACCGCGGTGTGGAACCGGTCCGGCTCCCTCCACCCGTCGAGGCGCAAGACGCGCCCGGAGATGACGAGGTGCACGACCCCGACGACCTCCCCGAAGTCGAGGAGCGTGATCTTGCCCCTCCTCCCCGTCCCCCGCAGCGTCCGCCCGACGAGCCTCCGCGTGAATTCCTCCGGCTCCACGTTCGTCACGTCCGGCCGGAAGACGGCGGCCCTCAGTACTTCACGCCCGCCGGCTAAAGAAGCCACGTCCTCCGAGATGACCGTTACCTCGGGGAGCTCGGGCACTCAGATCCCCCCGAGCAAACGCTCCAGGTACAGGGCGACCCCGTCCTCGTCCACCGGCGGCGCCACGACGTCGGCGGCCTCGCGGACCTCGTCTGTCATCCCCCCGACCGCGACCCCGTGCCCGACAAAGCGGAGCATGTCCACGTCGTTGTCCGCGTCGCCGAAGGCGAGCGCGCGCGAGGGGTCTACCCCCCAGAGTTCGCACAAGTACTTCAGCGCCGATGCCTTCGTGCCCTCGAGACCCCCGACCTCGACGTAGTGCGGCAGGCTGCGGGTGACGAATAGCCTCCCCGCGAACGCCGCCCGCGCCTCCTCGAGCCAGTGCTCCACGCTATCGGGGTGGTCCACGAGTACGAGCTTGGTCGGCTCCTCCCCACCATCCCGCAACCACCGGGCGGGAGAATCGACGCTTGAGACGCCAGGCTCCTCCGAGCGGCGCAGATGCTCTAGCGCCGCCGGCGTGTCGGGGGAGGTTATTATGCTCCCGTCCACGAAGACGCGGGCGTGCAAGCTTCGCTCCGCCGCCCACTCCAGGACCTCGACGCCCAACTCTTTAGGCAGCGTGCGGTGCAGGAGCGTCTCGCCGTCTATCCGGCGGACCATCGAGCCACCGTAGCAGATAAGGGGGTCTCCATCGGCAAAGCCCAGCCTCAGGGCGTGCTCGCGAGCCCCCTCGAAGCGCCGGCCCGTCGCTACCAGGAGCCGCACCCCCTGCTCCCTGAGTCTGTCCAGGGCGGCCACGGTGCGGGCCGTGATCCTCAGATCCCGCCGCAAAACCGTCCCGTCGAGGTCGAAGACCCCCAGCTCGAAGGGCAGACCGTTCTTCGTGACGTCGTGTTCCATGCTCACCAAACGAACCTTCCAAGATCTCGAAGCTCGGACCTCCGCCGCGCACAGGCGAGCCCGGCGGTTAATTATAGTCCACTCAAGGGCACGATCGAAGCGTCTCTGCTGGTCCAGATAGACGACGCGGTAACACGTGAAAAAGGTCTATTCAGGTTCGCGCACCGTGTCAGGGGGCGTGCTCGTGATCGGCGAGCACTTCATCGAGTACGCGTCGGGCGCTGCCGACGCCTACGGGGTTGGTGTCCAAGTAGTACGGGATGAAGATCAGCGCCCACGACAGTGCACAACCCCGACCTCGTACCCACGTCGCGTCATCGACAGCCAGCGCCGCGCGGAACACCTCCCGGCTCTCCCCGGAGAACAGGCCCCACGCGATCATCAAGTCGCAGGCGGGGTCCCCTACCCCCAGACCCCCAAAATCGATGACGGCGCTCAAGCGGCCCCCTTCGACCAGCAGGTTTCCGGGTAGCAGGTCTCCGTGGAACCAGACGGGCGAGCGGTTCCATTCGGGTGCCCGAAGGGCTGCTTCCCACGCCGCCGTCACCGCACCGACGTCGATCATGCCGCGCAGGGCTGCGATCGCCTCGCGGGTGTACGTGTCTCGCATCGCCAGGGGAAC
>JALYGY010000109.1 GCA_030776865.1 Actinomycetota bacterium
CGCAACGTCGCCGCAGGTTCCCTCGCAAAGCGCCTGGGTTACGAAGAGGGAAGACGGCTCAAGGCTCCCATCATCGAGCTCTGCTACAAGGACGACGCTCTGGGCGACCCGCTGCTCAACTGGTACCACTTCCGGGAGCTCGGCGTCTCGGACGAGGACCTGGAGTTCTGCGAGGAGCTGGGCCTCAAGGTCAACGAGATCCTTACACCCTTTTTCGAGGAGAGGGGGGTCACGCTCGTGGACTTCAAGATAGAGGTCGGCCGCAACGCCGCAGGGACGCTGATGTTGGCGGATGAGATCAGCCCCGACACCTGTCGCTTCTGGGATAAGGAGACGGGCGAGAAGCTGGACAAGGACCGTTTCCGGCGGGATCTGGGCGGCGTCGAGGAGGCCTACGCCGAGATGCTGCGCAGAGTGGAGGCATCAGGTCTCAAGCAACAGGTATCAGGTCAGGACCTGGGCAACCAACGTTGATGGCGTTGGAAGAGACCCGGCAATCGTTGCCTAGATCAGGAGGCGCCACGAACGAACCCAAAAACCTGAAGCCTCCTGCGAAACCTGATGCCTGATGCCTTGAAAGTCCGCATCCTGGTTCGGCCGAAGGCCGGGATCCTCGATCCCCAGGGCGAGACCGTAAAGGGCGCGCTTCCGGCGCTCGGTTTCGGGGGTGTAAAGAGCGTCCGCGTAGGTAGGCTCATAGAGATGGAACTCGAGAGCGCGGACGAGGTGGATGCTATGTGCCGGCGCCTTCTCGCGAATCCGACGATCGAGGAGTACGAATGGGAGGTAGTACATTGAGGATCGGGGTAACCATCTTCCCCGGCTCCAACTGTGACAGGGACGCCCTCTACGCCGTCGAGCGGATGGGCGCCGTGCCGGTCGAGCTCTGGCACGCCGAGACGGCCCTCAAGGGCGTCGACGCTGTGATCTTGCCGGGGGGCTTCTCCTACGGCGACTATCTCAGGCCCGGCGCCATCGCCTGCTTCGCCAAAGTGATGGGCCCGCTCGAGGACTTCGCCCGCTCCGGCGGCCCCGTCCTGGGTGTCTGCAACGGCTTCCAGGTCCTCACCGAGGCGCACCTGCTCCCTGGCGCGCTGCTGCGCAACACGCACATGCGCTTCTTGTGCCGGCGGGTCCGCGTGCGGGTCGAGACGACGCAGACGCCCTGGACCTCGCTTTGCGAGCCGGGGGACGAGCTCGTCCTCCCGGTCGCGCACAACGAGGGAAACTACTTCAGCGATCCCGCGACGCTCGAGGAGCTGGAGGCCGAAGAGAGGGTGGTGCTCCGCTACCTGGAGAACCCCAACGGCTCGGCGAACGACATCGCCGGGATCTGCAACGAAGAGAGGAACGTCGTCGGCATCATGCCCCACCCCGAACGCGTCTGCGACGCTTCTTTAGGCTCGGAGGAGGGTCTGCGAATCCTGCGCTCGGTTCTCGCGGGGGCGAGGGTTTGAACATCCAGGAGACCTACAGCTCCTTAGGCCTCTCAGACTACGAATACGACCGAATCCTCGAGCTCCTGGGCCGGGCGCCGAACTACCTTGAGCTCTCGCTCTTCTCGGTGATGTGGAGCGAGCACTGCGGCTACAAGAACTCCCGGCCGCTCCTCGAGCGGTTCCCGAACACGGGACCCGGAGTGTTACAGGGACCGGGGGAGAACGCGGGGGTCGTCGAGGTGGGGGACGGGTGGGCGCTGGCCTTCAAGGTCGAGAGCCACAACCACCCTTCGGCGGTCGAGCCCTACGAGGGGGCGGCCACCGGCGTCGGGGGCATTATCCGGGACATCCTCGCGATGGGCGCCCGGCCAGTGGCGCTCGTTGACTCTTTGCGGTTCGGGCCGCTCGAGGAGGAGCGCAACCGGTACCTCTTCCGCGAGGTCGTACACGGCATCGCGGGCTACGGGAACGCCGTCGGGGTTCCGACGGTGGGCGGGGAGGTCGAGTTCGCCGGAGCCTACTCCGGCAACCCGCTCGTGAACGCGATGTGTGTCGGCCTGATCCGGACGGAACAGGTCGTCCGCTCGCGGGCGACGGGGGAGGGGAACCTCGTCGTCCTCCTCGGCTCCAAGACCGGGCGCGACGGCATCCACGGCGCCACCTTCGCCTCCGACGAACTTAGTCAGGAGTCCGAGGCGAAGCGCTCGAACGTCCAGGTCGGGGACCCGTTCTGCGAGAAGATGCTCGTCGAGTGTACTCTGAGGCTCCTCGAAGAAGACCTCCTCGTCTCGCTGCAGGATCTCGGGGCCGCCGGGATAACCTCCTCGGCCTCCGAGATGGCGGCGAAGGGAGGTGTGGGGATCGAGGTAGAGACCGATAGGGTTCCCTTGCGGGAGAGCGGGATGGAGCCTTTTGAGGTCGTGATCTCCGAGTCCCAGGAACGCATGCTCGCGATCGTCGAGCCCGAGAAGGCGGAGGAAGTCCTCGAGGTCGCCGGGCGCTACGGGCTCGTTGGCGCCGTGATCGGGCGCGTCGCCGACCACGGAGAGTTGCGCGTAAAGAGCGGCGGGGTGGTGGTCGGCTCGGTCCCCGCTGAGTATCTCACCGACGCCCCGATCTACGAGCGCGCCGTGGTGCGGCCCACCTACCTGGACGAGGTTCAGGGCTTGGATCTCGCCGCGATCACCGAACCGGAGGACTACAACGCGACGCTTCTCCGGATGCTCGCCCACCCCAACCTCTGCTCGCGGCGTTCGATCTTCGAGCAGTACGATCACCAGGTCGGCACCGATACCGTCGTCCTCCCCGGCGCCGACGCGGCCGTCATGCGGATAAAGGGCACCACTCTGGGCTTCGCCCTCACCACCGATGGACGCGGCCGCCACTGCTACCTCGACCCTAAGGGCGGAGGAGCTGCCACGGTCGCCGAGGCCTACCGCAACCTCTCGTGCGTCGGTGCGGAGCCGATCGCGATCACGAACTGCCTGAACTTCGGCAGCCCCGAGAAGAGCGAAAACTACTATCAGCTCGCCGCCTGCGTCGAGGGAATGGCGGAGGCGTGTGAAGCCCTCCGTACCCCGGTGGTGAGCGGCAACGTGAGCCTCTACAACGAGACGGAGACCGGCGCCGTCTACCCGACGCCGGTCGTGGGCATGATCGGTGTCTTCGAGGACGTGAGCCGCCACGCCACCCCTGGCTTCAAGCGCGAGGGGGATATCGTGGTCGTGATCGGGAGTGGCCCTGAGGTATCGCTAGCCGGCTCCGAGTACTTGGAGATAATACACGGTCGTGTCGCCGGAAAGCCGCCGGAGCCGGACCTAGCCGCCGAGAAGAAGACGGCAGACCTCGTGCGGAGCATGATCCGATCCGGACTCGTGGATACGGCACACGACGTCTCGGGCGGGGGCGAGCTCGTGGCCCTGGCGGAGATGGCGCTCGCCGGCGGGCTGGGCTTCGAGTACGACGAAGTCATGCTGGAGCGCATGATCGTCGGTCCAGGCAGGGGACGGGCCGACGTTGCATTTTTCGGCGGGGGAGCCGGCGACTTCATCGTCGCCGTGCCGTGGGAGAGGTGGGACGAGTTACAGGACGCGCTGACAGAGGCGCCAGGTTATGACGAAATCGGCACGGTCGGCGGGGATCTATTCAGGATAGGGGAATTCGTCAACGTCAAGCTCGACGAGCTCGGGGAGGCTTATGAGCGGGATCTTTTCTCATAATACTTCGGACAAACCGCGAGAGGCCTGCGGCGTCTTCGGCCTGTACTCGCGCGAGCTGGCGGGGGAGCTGGCCCAGCGGGCGTACTTCGGGCTCTACGCCCTCCAGCACAGGGGCCAGGAGTCCGCGGGGATAGCCGTCTCGGACGGCGAGCGGACGACGGCCGTGCGCGACATGGGTCTCGTCTCGCAGGTCTTCGACGCTTCCAGGCTCGCCGCTCTGGAGGCCGGGCACATCGCGTTGGGGCACGTCCGCTACTCGACGACGGGCTCCGCCTCCTGGGAGAACGCCCAGCCCGAGTTCCACGGCCGCGGCGAGCTGAACGTCGCCGTCGCCCACAACGGCAACCTCGTGAACGCTACGCGGCTCAGGGATGAGCTCACCGAGGAGGGCTTCGAGTTCAACTCCACCTCGGACACGACCTTTATCGCGGCCGCCGCGGTGGGAGAGCTCGAGAAGGGCCGGTCTGTGGGCGAGGCGGTGCGGGCCGCCATGCGGCGCTTTGTGGGGGCCTACTCGGTGGCCATGATCTTCCGCGACAAGCTCGTCGCCTTTCGCGACCCGCACGGCTTCAGGCCGCTGTGCATCGGAGAGGTCGAGGGCGGCTACGCCGTCTCCAGCGAGACCTGCGGGCTCGACATCATCGGCGCCCGCTTTCTGCGGGAGGTCGCACCCGGCGAGGTCGTGGTCATGGACGATCACGGCTTGCACAGCTGCAGGGGCGAGAGCCCGCGCCCGGCTCTGTGCGTCTTCGAGTACGTGTACTTCGCCCGCCCCGACTCCTGCTTCGACGGCCGGGAGGTCGCGGGAGCGCGCCAGAGGATGGGGGAGCTCCTCGCCGAGGAGGCGCCGGCCGAGGCGGACGTCGTGATACCGGTACCGGACTCCGGTATCTCGGCGGCGGTCGGGTACTCGAAGAGGAGCGGCATACCCTACGCCGAAGGGCTAATAAAGAACCGCTACGTGGGCCGGACCTTTATCCAGCCGACGGACGGCATGCGCCAGCTCGGCCTGAGGCTCAAGCTCAACCCGCTCCCCAGCGTGATAAAGGGCAAGCGCGTGGTCGTCATAGACGACTCCATCGTCCGCGGCAACACGAGCCGCAAGCTGGTTCGGCTCCTCTTCGAGGCCGGCGCTGCCGAGGTGCACTTCCGGGTCTCCTCACCCCCGATCACCGGCCCTTGCTACTTCGGCATAGACATGGACACCAGGGAGCAGCTCGTCGGCGCGAACTTCTCTGTGGAGGAGATCCGGGCGCACATCGGCGCCACCTCTCTCGCTTACCTCTCGAACGAGGCGATGGTCGCCGCCACTGGACGGCCCAAGGGCCGCCTCTGCCGCGCCTGTTTCGACGGCGACTACCCCATCGGTGGCGCCTCGGAGAAGTTCGCCCTGGAGAAACGCGCCCACTACGCTGGCGCCAGGGGCGGATGAACGAAGGTTCCTACGAGGCCGCCGGCGTCTCCATCGAACGCGGCGAGAAGGTCGTAGCCCGCATGCGCACCGCCGTCGAAGCTACCCACGGTCCAGAAGTCCTCGGAGGTGGGGGAGGTTTCGCCGGC
>JALYGY010000110.1 GCA_030776865.1 Actinomycetota bacterium
TCGCCCTGCCCCACGTCTATGAAGCTGACAGATAGAGAGCCCGACGGCGGCGGCGAAGCACCGCCGTCGAGGGACCCCTCGCTGCTGGGCACGAGCGCGCAGGCGCACGCGAGGAGGAGAAAGAACGGCAGGAGGAGCAGGGCGAGGAGGCTTCTACGAGGCACCGCGCGAAGCCCCCGGAGGCTACCTTCCTTCTGGGGTCAGGCGGTCGATCCAATCGTCGGCTTCGGTGCGGGTGAGGGAGCTGAGCGGCTTGCCGATGCGGTTCTCGAGGCGCTCGACGCCGTTCTCGCCCCGCCACTCGGTCGCCAGGGTCTTGAGGAGGTCTACCTGGCTCTTGCGGGCCTTCTGAGAGCCTCCCCCCTTTCTCGAGGAAGCCCCGGCTCCCTCCGCTTGCCCGTTGTCCTCGACGGCCTGTGATCTCTGAGCCGAGCCCTCCTCAGCGCTAGCGGAGCTACGGGCGTTGCGGATGGGGGTGGGACGGCTCCGGGCCGTCGGCCCGATGTTTTCGGTGGGCGGGGCGTCGTCGCCGTCGGAGAGCTCCTCGAGGGCGGTGGCACCGACGTTCACCGCGTCGCGCAGGGCCCTGGCCTTCGCCCTCGTTTCCGCCATCCGGATCAGGTGCGGCACGATATTGCGCCCGACGTTCTCCGGAGAGGCGTCTCCGATCCCCGAAAAACGCCGACCGTCGTCCATCTCGCACGTAGCCTTGACTATCGCCACGCTGCCGTTCCCTTCGTCTGGGACCTGGACGAGCTCGGTGTCTATGCCCCTCAGGCCCCTGCTGTGCGCCTCGTCGAGGAGGCCCGCAAACAAGACATATTGTTTTCCCTGGCGGGTTATAAGGAACTCTTCTCTCATGCTGTCTCTCTAGCGTCCTTCCCGAACGATGGTCTCCCTGTAGTCTTCGCCTTCGAGGGAGATCCAATCGCACATGGCTATTATGCGGCTCGCCGTCCGCTCCCCGAGTTGGGTCGCCAGGTCCCTGGGCCCGATGTTGGAGGTGAAGAGCGTGGGCAGCGCCTCCCGGTAGCGATGGTTGACGATCACGAACAAGCGCTCCCGCACCCACTCGGTGGGTCTCTCCGACCCCAGGTCGTCCAGCACCAGCAGGTCGGCGTTCTTGACGGTATCCATCCACTCGTCCAGATCCCGACCCGGGATCATGTACGCCTCTCGCAGGTTGTCCAGAAACTCGGGGACGGTCACGAAGAGGGACGGCACCCGCTTTCTGTGCATGAGCTCGTTCATCACCGCAACGGCGAGGTGGGTCTTGCCGGTTCCTACGCCGCCGCAGAAGTACAGCCCCCGCCCGGCCTCCCGGTTCTCCCTCCAGTTCACGATGTAGTCCATGACCTTGGCGAGAGCCTTCTCGGTGCTCTTGCTGATCTGGTGGTCGAAGTTGGCGAAGGTGTAGCCTCTCATGCGTTTGGAGAGGCCGCTGCGCTCCTGCAGGGTCGCTACGCGGGCGTCGCGGCGCATGTGCTCCCACTCGCGCTGGTCGTTTTTCTTCTCGCACTCGGGGGTGCAGGGATGGTAGTACCATTCCCCGGGTTTGCCGTACTTTTTCTGGAGCGCCGGGGGGAACTCGACCCACTCGGCCTGCAGCTCCCGGCCGCAGTGCGGGCAGATCTTGTCGTCGAGTCTTAGTGCCTCGGCGCGATCGCTTCTCTTACTCGCCGAAGAGCCACTCATAGCCCTCCCTGCGTCGGGCAGCAGATTGTCGATCCGTTCCATCCCTCACCCCCTCCCTGGGCTTCCCTATCTTCAGCGCCCCGCCCCGCACCGCGCCGCTCTCCTCGACGAGCCGCAGCTTGCGGTCCCTCTCGAAGCGCTCGACGTCCTCGAGGGTCTTTACGCCCCGCTCGACCCACCGCTCGAGGATGCTGCGCACGTAGCCCACCCGCCTCGCGTCGCGCTCGCTCGCGATCCTCAGGGCCTCCCGGACCACGCTCGCATCGAGACCGTCCCGCTCGCAGTAGCCGTTCAGGAACTCCAGGATGTGCGGCGCCGGCAAGGACCCCATAAACTGGAAGTAGTCGTCCGCCGAAACCCCCTCCGGCTCCGCCCGCACCACCTCCACGGCGCGGGCGGGGAGTTCGTCTGCGCCCTCTCCTTCGACCTCGCGGGATCGTACGCTCGCCGGCGGCGGATGCTCGGCGACCTCCACCCAGCCGTCCCGCTCGACGACGAAGCCGGCCTCGATCAGGGCCTCGAACGATTCCTCGACGCTCTCCGGGGTGGACTGCAGAAGCTCCGCCAGCTCCTCGAGCTCCACGCAATCCTGCCCGATGTCGGGCAAGATGCGCAGAAGCTCGTAGAGGGCGACGGCCTCGGCTCCGAGGTGGGGCATCCAGCGAACGTAGAGTCGGGCGCGACCTCCGCGCGCCCTATTCTCCCCCGGAGGTGCAAGCCTGACTCTCTCCATCCTGGTAGCCAGTATAACGGCCCCGGGTCGGTCTCTCTATAGGGAAAGGTTTTAGGCTTCAGCCGACCTGCTGATACCTAGTGCCTGTAGCCTGATACCCCCAAGCTATACCAAGCTATATAATCCCCGTTCTGTGAGGTTCGAGCGCGCACTCCCTGGCACCAACGAGGTCTTTTTATCCGATGGGGTTCCGCGCCCGGTCTACGAGCCCGTCCTGGACGAGCTGGAGCGCACGGGGCCCAAGAGGTGGGAGGAGAAGCTGCGCCGGGCGCACGGGCTGCTCTTGGAGGAGCAGCGTTCGTTCGGGATTCTGGAGGGTGACAAGACCCACCCGACGGACTGGATCCCCAGAATCGTCCCGCTCTCTGACTGGGAGCGCCTGCGCGCCGGCCTGGAGCAACGGCTGCGCGCCATAAACGAGTTCCTGCGCAGGCTCGAGGCCGGCAAAGAAGAGGTCGTCCCGCAAGAAGTTGTGGAGAGCAGCATCCTCTACGACGTCAACACCCCGAACCGCTTCGGCCCGGTACCGGTGCGCCAGATCGCCTTCGACGTCGTCGCCGTGGAGAGCGGCAGGTCCGGCGAGACCGGCGGCTGGGAGTACGTTGTTATAGAGGAGAACGCCAAGATGCCGGTCGGGCTCGCCGCCATGAGCAGGCGGCGGAGGATGTGCGGCGAGGTCTTCTTCCCACAGTCCTACGAGAGGCTCCCGGTCTACTCTTTAGACGGCTGGCTCGAGCGCCTCGGCGGCGCTTTACGCGCCGCCTCGGAGAAAGGTTCCGACGCAGCGCTCGCCGTCGTCACCAGCGGCCCCGAAGACCAGTTCTACCTCGACCACCACATCTACGCCAAAGAGATGGGCGCCATGATCGCCGAGACCCGGGACCTGCACGTAGGCGAGGACGGGTATCTGGTGCACGGGCCGACGGGACGCCGGATAGACGTGATCTACGAGCGGGTGGACGAGGACACGCTCTACGCCGAGGTGCCGGGGCTTCTCGAGTGCCACCTCACAGGGAAGGTGCACGTCCTCTTCGCCCCGAACTCTGAGATCATCGACGACAAGGGCGTCTACCCCTTTATCCCGGAGATGATCCGGACCTACCTCGGCGAGAAACCGCTCGTAGAGAACGCACGCACCTGGTCGCTCGCGATCGAGGAGGACCGCAAGTACGTCATGGAGCGCTTCGGGGAGTTGGTCGTAAAGAGCCGGGGCGGCTACGGCGGGAAGGAGGTCATGATCGGGCCGGAGGAATCGAGGAGGTCCGTCGAGAGGTTCCGCGCGGTGGTTGAGAAAAACCCGGTCGAGTACATAGCCCAGGAGATGATAGACTTCTCCACCCACGTCCTCTGCAAGACCACGCAAGACGATTTCCTCCTGCGCGACTCCTACGCCGACTACCGGATGCTCCTCCTCGCCCCCGACCCGTACGACCCGGACGTCGTCGAGACTGCCCCGGGCTCCCTGAGCCGGGTCGCCGCGCCAGGCAAGCACGTCGTCAATATCTCCAGCGGAGGGAAGATGAAAGATACCTGGGTGCTGACGCGATGAACTACGGCGATCTCTTATCGGAGGCCTTCCGCCTCACCTGGCGCAACCGCTTTCTGTGGTTCTTCGGGTTCTTTGTTGGCGGCGCCTCGTTCAACGTCCCCTCGAACTTCGGCGGTCAGCAAGGCGCGCCCTTCGAGGCGGCCCCCGGGCCCGTGCGGTGGATCTCCGAGAACCTCGCTTTGTTTCTCACCCTCGTCATCACGCTGGTCGTGGCGATCGCGCTGGTCTACATCGTGCTCGCGATGCTCTCCCACGGGGCCCTTGCGGAGAGCGTCGCCGCGCTGCACCGGGGAGAGTCGCGTCGCTTCGGTCTCGGCTGGCGCGCAGGCACCGCCAACTTCTGGCGCGTGCTGTGGCTAAAGGGTTTGATCTTCCTCATGGCTCTCGGCCTCGCGCTCCTGATTCTGCTGCCGGTGGGCCTGGGCGTGGTGGCGGTGCTGGCCGCCACGGACTCGACGGGGGTACGCGTCCTGTTCATCGTCCTGCTGGTCCTCGTCGGCTTCCTGGCGCTCATCTTCGTCTTTTTGCCCTTCGCCATCATCAACCAATTCGCCCTGCGGGAGCTGGTGGTGGGAAGGAGGCGCGTTCTGGAGTCCATCGCGAGCGGCTTCGGCCTCTTCCGGCGGAACATCGGCCGGAGTCTGCTCGTGTGGCTCTTGCAGCTGGGCGTCATGCTGGGTCTGGGGATAGCGACGATCGTGGTGGTGGTCATCCTGGGGGCGATTCTTCTGGGCCCGGCCATCGCACTCTTCGCCGCCGAGCAGACGACCGCGGCCATCGTGGTCGGCATCGTAGGGGGCCTGCTCTTCCTGGTGCCCCTGTTCGTGATCTCGGGCGCTCTAAGCGCCTTCAACCACACCTACTGGACCCTCGCCTACCTGCAGCTCACGGAGCATCCCGAAGGTGGCGAACCGGCGCCGCAGGCTGGCGCGGCTTAGAGGAACAACGAGAGAAAGGAGCCTTGGCGTGGCGAAGCTGGACGGCAAAGTAGCGGTGGTCACCGGGGCCTCGAGCGGCATCGGAGAGGCCACGGTGCGGGCGCTCGCCGCCGAGGGCGCCACGGTGGTGGCCGGGGCCCGACGCAAGGAGCGTCTCGACGGACTCGTCGAGGAGGTCGGCAGGAAGGCGATCGCGATCGAGTGCGACGTCACCGATGAGAGCCAGGCCCATAACCTCGTCCAGAGAGCGGTCGAGGAGTACGGGCGTATCGACATACTTGTCAACAACGCGGGCGTCATGTTGCTCTCGACGGTGGGGAAGGGTCTCTCCGATCAGTGGCGGCAAATGTTCGAGGTGAACGTCATGGGCCTCCTGTACGCTACCGACGCGGCCATCGGGCACATGAAGGAGCAGGACTCGGGACACCTCGTGAACATCAGCAGCGTGGCCGGGCGAAAGGTGACCCGCGACTCGAGCGGGGTCTACGCCGGGACCAAGCATGCCGTTAACGCCATCTCGGAGGGACTGCGCCAAGAACTGCTCGAGAACAACGTTCGGGTGACGATAGTCGGGCCCGGCGCCGTCGACACGGAACTCCCGGACCACATAACCGACGAAGAAGCGAGGGAGGGCTTGCGCGGTCTTCTAAAGCTGGAGAGGCTCCAAGCGGAGGACATCGCGGACGCCATAGTCTACGCCGTGACCCAGCCCGAGAGGGTGAGCGTAAACGAGATCCTGATCCGACCCACCCAGCAGCCAGTTTAGCTTTCAAGGTTTCAGGCTTCGGGTTTCAGGCTTCAGCCTTCAGCCGATTTACCTGAAACCTGATGCCTCGCTGAGAGGCTAATACCTGGCGGGGTTCTGGACGAGTTCTCCGACGCCCGTGTGCTCTTCTTCCGCCCGGAGCAGCCTGTTCAGGGATTCGACAGCGACCTCCAGCTCGGCGCGGCGGGGCTCGGTTGTGGTGAAGTACCTCTGGAGGAAGTTGCCGACGGCGATGGATGGGCGGGTCTTGCCGAAGATGAACCAGGCCTCGGAGATAAAGATGAACTGCAGAGCGGCGTAGCCCCACCAGCTGATGAGCGGGTCGAGCAGGGCGGCCAGGACTATGTAGCTCAGGATGTTCGTCCCGCAGCGGGGGTGGATGCGGTTGCTCTTCTGCGCCCCTTCGAGCGTAACCTCCCCGTGCTCCTCGTAGGCGGCCACGGCCTTGTGCTCGGCCCCGTGGTAGCGCCCGATGGGAGTGAACTTCATCGCCGCGAAGAACAGCAGCAGTACCGGCAGGACAGGGAACTCCGCGAAAAAAGAGAAGACGCCACCGAAGAGCCCCTCCTCGCTACCGAACTCCATCAGGCGCACGAACAGCCAGAGCGCGGCCAGCGTGGCCGCGAAGAAGACCAGCGTCCATACGGACCCGACGATCTGCAAGATCAGGGCTCCCCAGAAGAAGAACGAGCGCACGACGGGTAGGCGGGAGAGGCGTCGCACGGTGGAGTTCTTGGGCTTCCATACGCTCGAGGGCTCGACGCGGACGTGGATCTCGCCCTTGTGACGGTACGCCACGCTCATGTAGTTCGGGCCGAAGAGGTCTAGGCCGTCCCAACGGGCCATGCCACCCAAGAGCAGGCGCTCCTCCTTGTTAGCCTCTGCGGCCTTCTCCGTCAAAACGCTCCCTCGCTTGTGGCAGAAACCAAAGGATAAAAGATAGCACGTCGTCCGGACCGGGTAGAATGATGGGCGAAGAGCAGGCTCTCGAGGAGAATTTCGTGCAGGGGTCGGATGGGGCCACGCGAGGACGCATGGTCTACGTGGGCGTCGGGCTGGTCTTCGCGCTCCTGCTCGCCAGCTACCTCGTGTACCAGATCGCGGTCGTCGTGCTGGTGTTGCTGCTGACGCTGCTCTTCTCGGTCATCATCAGCGGTCCTGTAGACTACGTGGAGCGCCGGGGGGTCGGCCGGGGCCTTGGCACGCTGGCGGTCCTCGGCGGTCTGATCTTCGTCCTCGGGATCGTGGGGGCGGCGCTGGTCCCGACGATAGAGGATCAGGCCAGCGCGCTGGTGGAGACCCTTCCCGAGCTCCTGGAGAACGCGCAGGGCCTCGTTGTATCGGTGCAGAACTCTTTAGGTCTGGAGACCTCGTTCGGTCTCGATCCGCAGAACGTGCTCGATTCGGCGCGGAACTTCCTCTCGGGTGGCACGCTGACCACCGTCGCCAACGTGGGCGCGAGCGTCGTGAGCGTCCTCTCCTTCGCGGTCGTGATCGTTATAGCCACCATCTACGCCGTCGCGCGGCCCAGGCCGCTCATCAACGGGTTCGTCTCCCTCTTCCCGGCCGAACGGAGGCAGAGGGTCCGGGAGATCCTCGGCGAGATGTACGAGACGCTCCAGCGGTGGTTTCTGGGACAACTCGCGTCCATGACCATAATCGGCGTCCTCTCCACCGTGACGCTCTCCTTGATCGGGATACCCTTTGCGCTGTTGCTCGGGGTCTTCAGCGGCCTCGTCTCCTTTATACCGTTTGTCGGACCGCTTATCTCGGTGATCCCGCCGGTGCTCCTGGCGCTGATCGGCCACCCGATAGACGCCCTCTGGGTGGTCCTGGCCTACGCGGGCATCCAGATGATCGAGTCCTACCTGATATACCCCCTCGTGATGAGTCGGGCGGTCTCTCTGCACCCGGCGGTCGTGATGTTCGCGCTGCTCATCATGGGCACGCTCTTCGGTTTCGTGGGTGTGCTGCTCGCCGTTCCTTTAGTGACCGCGCTGCACGTCCTCCTGCGTGAGCTGTGGATCGAACGCATGGACCGGATAGGTACGGACTCGAACCCTCCCGAAGAGGAGCCCAAGCCTAAGCGGAGGGGGCTGCGGCGAGCCGCAAGAGGCCTCTTTCGTTTCTGAGCTCCCGCTCGGTCAGAAAACTCGTGGAGACCCCACCCCGCCGGAACTCCTCCTCCTCGAGCACGGCCAGGTGCAGCGGCAGCGTCGTCTCGAGGCCGACGATGGCGAACTCGTCCAGGGCCCTCGCGCCCCGCCGGATCGCGGCCTCGCGGTCTTTGGCGTGCACGATGAGCTTGGCGAGGAGCGAGTCGTAGTGTGGGGGCACCTTGTAGCCGGCGTAGAGGTGCGAGTCCACCCTGACGCCGGGGCCACCGGGCGGGTTGTAGAACTCGACGGGCCCAACCTGGGGCAAGAAGCCCCTGCGCGGGTCCTCGGCGTTGATCCTGAACTCGATGGCGTGCCCCTCGGCGCCGGTCGCGCTCTGTGAAATCTCCAGGCGCTCGCCGCAGGCCATCTTCAGCTGCTCCGCCACCAGATCCACCCCGCTCACCATCTCGGTGACAGGGTGCTCTACCTGCAGCCGGGTATTCATCTCGATAAAGTGGAACTCGCCGCCCGAGTAGACGAACTCGACCGTCCCCGCCCCCTCGTAGTCAAGGGAGTCGACGAGGGCGGCCGCGGCGGACATAAGCCCTTCCCTCACCTCCGCAGACAAGCCCGGGGCGGGGGATTCCTCGATTAGCTTCTGGTAGCGGCGCTGGATCGAGCAGTCCCTCTCCGGGAAGGTAACGGTAGTGCCCGATGAGTCGGCAAGCACCTGCACCTCGACGTGCCGCGGCCTCTCCACGTATTTCTCCACGTAGACCGAGCCGTCGCCGAAGGTAGCCCCCGCCTCCCGGCTAGCCTCCAGGTAGGCGTCCTCGACCTCCGTCGATTCGTGCACAACGCGCATCCCCTTGCCCCCGCCCCCGGCGCTCGCCTTGATGACCAGCGGGTAGCCGAGCTCGGCGCCGACGCGCCTCACCTCCGCTACGCTCTCGCAGGTGCCGTCGGAGCCGGGCATCACGGGGACGCCGGCTGCAACAGCCACCTTGCGGGCCTCCGCCTTGTCGCCCATCCTGGCGATGACCTGCGAGGAGGGACCGACGAACTTGAGCTTGACCCGCTCGCAGATCTCGGCGAACCGGGCGTTCTCGGCGAGAAAGCCGTAGCCGGGGTGGATGGCGTCGGCGCCGGCGAGCTCGGCGGCGGAGATGATGGCGGGGACGTTCAGGTAGCTGCCGCTCGCGGGGGGCGGGCCGATGCAGACGGCCTCGTCCGCGAGCATCCGGTGCAAAGAGTCGGAGTCGGCGGTGGAGTAGACCGCGACGCTCCGCACTCCCAGCTCGCGACAAGCCCTGATGACGCGCAGGGCGATCTCGCCGCGGTTCGCTACCAGGAGCTTGCCGATCACTACACTTCGGGCCGGAGGTAGAAGAGAGGCTGATCGTACTCGACGCCCTCGGCGTTCTCGGCCATGATCTCCACCACCTCGCCCGAGACGTCGGCGGGGATCTCGTTCATCAGCTTCATCGCCTCGACGATGCACAGAACCTGGCCCGCCCTGACCCTGTCTCCCACCTCGACGTAAGCGCCCTCGCCCGGCGCAGGCGCCCGGTAGAAGGTCCCCACCAGCGGGGAGCGGACCGCGTGCAGCCCGTCCCTCTCCGCCGCCGAAGGCTCGGCCTCCAGGGTGGTTCGCGGCTCCGCCTCGGGGGCGTGCCTGGAGACGGGGGCCTCGGGGTTGGCTTTGACCGTGACCTCGACCTCTCCCCGGCGAACCCGGATCTCGCCGACCCCGCTCTCGCGGACGAGGTCCACGAGCCGCTCGACCTCCTCGAGTGGCAACGGGCCCTGTTCGGTCTCTTTCGTCTGGTCAAACTTGTGCATACAGTCCGGCATTCTACACCCCAGCCCGTGGGAAAGTGTGCCCCCGATTGTACAATGGCCTAAGTTTATGGTCTTCTCCGCGATCGAGGTTCGATGAGCATCCGCGTCCTGGATCCCAGGGTGGCCCAGCAGGTCGCCGCCGGGGAGGTCGTCGACCGTCCTGCCTCCGTGGCAAAGGAGTTGATCGAGAACGCTCTGGACGCCGCCTCTACGCGCGTTGAGGTCGAGCTCGACGACGGCGGGACCTCCCGCATCCTGGTCCGCGACGACGGGTCGGGCATGAGTGCCGAGGACGCCCGCCGCTCGGTTTTGCGGCACGCGACGAGCAAGATCCGCTCCGTCAAAGACATCGAGTCCGTCGACACTTTAGGTTTCAGGGGCGAGGCCCTACCCTCCATCGCGAGCGTCTCGTCTTTCTCTCTCGCCACCTCGACCGGCGAGGGGGCCGCCACAAAGGTCGTCGTCGAGGGCGGCGCCGAGGCCGAGGTCTTTGCCGCCTCGCACCCGAAAGGCACAACCGTCGTCGTGGATCGCCTCTTCTACAACGTCCCCGCCCGCAGGGCGTTCTTGAAAGGTGCCAGGGCGGAGCGGGCGGCGATCACGGAGGTCATAACGCACCTCGCCATCGCCCACCCGGACGTCGCCTTCCGCCTGACGGAGAAGGGCAGGGATTACCTCTCCCTGCCGGCGGCCGGGGACCTTTTGGAGCGCCTCGCCCAGGTACTGGGCGTCGCCAAGGCGCGCGCTATGCGTAGGGTGGAGTACGAGTCGGGCGCCTTCGCGATCTCCGGCTACGCCTCCCTCCCGAGCCTCACCGAGGGGAGCCGCGCCCACCAGACGGTCTCCGTAAACGGCCGCTTTGTCAAGGCGGATAACCTCCACCGCGGCCTCGACGACGCCTACCGGGCAACCGTTCCGGGCGGACGCTACCCGCCCGTCGCCCTCGAGATAGCCGTCGATCCCCGCCGGGTGGACGTGAACGTGCACCCCACAAAACAGATCGTGCGCTTCTCCGAGGAGCGGGCCGCCCGCGACGCCGTCACCACCGCCGTCCGCACCGCCATAGAGTGGCGCCCGCCCTCTCCCGTCACCACCCCGCGCCCGGCAGAACGGACCTTCACCCAGGAACGCCTCTCGCCGCGCGCCTCCCGAGCGGCCGAGAGCCGGCCCGTCTATCCAGCACCACCGGAAAGCGGCCTGCAAGAGGTTCGCGAGCGCCTCTCTGAGGCTTCGCGACCGCTAGCCGAAGAGCGTGGAAGGTACGAGGACCTGCTCGAGCGCGGCGCGCTACCCTCCCTCGAGGACCTGCGGGTCATCGGTCAGCTCGCGGCTGGCTACATCCTCGTCGAGGAGCCGGAAGAGGCGCTGTGGGTCGTGGACCAGCACGTCGCCCACGAGCGGGCCCTCCTCGATAGGCTCCACGACTCTGACAGCCCGGCCACGGTGCAGAGCCTCCTGGTGCCCGAGGTCGTCGAGCTCTCCGCTTCTGAGGCCGAAATGGCCGCCGAGAACCTGGAAGAGCTCTCCGTCTACGGCTTCGAGGCCGAGCCCTTCGGGCCCCGCTCCATCCGGGTGACGGCCGTGATCTCCACTCTGGCCGATCGCGATATCGCCGGGGCGTTCAAGGACGCCCTCTCCGCCATCACGAGCACCGACCCCGGCCACAGTCGGGAGGACCACATCCTCGCCACCATCGCCTGCCATTCGGCCGTCAAGATGGGCGACAGGCTCTCGCAGCCGGAGATGGAGGCCCTGATCCGGTCGTGGCTCACCAGCCGCCTCCCCGCAACCTGCCCGCACGGAAGGTCCATCTGCTTCCGCGTCGGCCTGCAAGAGGTCGCCCGCAAACTCGACCGGCACTAGGACTTACTCACTCTGCTTCGAGGCCGGAGCGGTCCTCGCGGCTCCCGAGGGCAGGCGGCTTTGGGCGGAGGTTACGCCGGGTCCCCGCTGGGTATACAGCTGATCACGCGAGGATGCAGGAGGCTCATATGGGCAGAAGGGACAAGAGCTCTCGGGGGCGTGCGGAAGGACGTGTACGAGGACGCGTACGAGAACGTGTGCAAGGACGCCCGGGGCGCGGAGGAGGCGCGGGGCGGAAACGGGGCACCTTCGACGCGGGTGCTATCCAGGGTTACGCGGAACGTCTGAGCGACCACATCGGGGGCTCCTCGGGACTCGCGGGGGCCGCTTCCGGGCTGGCGGGGGCCGCTTCCGGGTTCGCGGGGGGCAGCTTCGCGCACAGGATCGCTGGCAGCGATCCTGAGGGCTCGGAAGAAGACTTCAGGGCAGAGGTCAGAGAGCAGCTAGCTCTTATGGAAGGACGCCTACAGCGACTCGAGGACGAGATGTACCAGCTCCGCGAAGGCGGAGACCCTCAAGAGGGGACGGAGCCCGGCGTCGGGACGGACCCGCAGAGCAGCGATCAATAGCGATCGAGACTTAGCCCCGAGCAAGACGCACCCCCGGGCACGCAACAAGGTGCCGGAGGGACGGTATTGTGGATGGTGGGGAGCCAAGATGTCGCTACCCGGCCGACCGCGGCGCCATTCGCGCGGCGGGTTGTCCTGGCGGTGAAGGCATCCGGCCTTCTGGCTCAGCCCTCGTCGACGATATCTTCCATCACATCCTCCATTATGTCGGCCGCCAGTATGGTCTCTAGGCCATCCAGGACCTCGTCGGCGTCCAGCACGTAGGTTTCGTATCCTTCGCTCTGCGTCCGACGCCCCAGGGCGTCCATCACGCTGAGAAGGCAGCCGGCCCCCCACTTTAGGTCTTCCTCATCGAGCCGGGAGGTCGCTACGCTCACCACAGCATCCACGCTGGCCGGCTCCAGCCGGCCGGTTTCGGGGTCGGTCAACAGAAAGCCGTTGCGGCTAAGGAGGCCTTCGACCACCTGCTTGGCGTCGGGCATGGGAGGAACCTCGAACAGGGGGAGATAGGCGGCGGCGATCACCCTGAGCGCCTTTACCTGGTGACCGTGGTCCCCCTGCGCGTAATCTTGTATGATCCCGAAGAGTTCCGGGAAGGCGCCTCCGTCCGTGGACTCCGTCATTACCTCTATCCTCCTATCCGCGTTGGCGTCGGGCCCGCTCGACTCTCTGGCCCCCTTCGACGCGCAATGTATACCCCCCAGACCGAAAAGTTACCCGCGCCCTGTCTGTCGGGACCCTACGGCGCACTATCCACCATGCCGTACCCTTACCTATCGTCCCCCAGCCGGGTCGTGGTCGGTCCCCACGTTCCAAGGCGGCGCCATCCTAGGGGCGGGACTTCGACGCTGACCGCTCCGTGTGCCGCATCGAGCCTCCTCCCAAGATCCGCCGGAAGGATCTTGGCTGTGGCGCAGAAGGCGGGTCGTTCGAACCTCCGAGAACCCCATCGGCAAAACCTGCGTCGAAGAGACGAATATCCTATAAATACGGCTCGCGACAAAAGGGATGCGGGAGGATCTTTTGGACTCGGCCCAAGACAGGCTGCTCGGGGCGCTCGCGGTCGCGGCGGCGGCCTCCATCTGGGGGACTCTGGGGATTTTCGCCAAGATCCTCTACGCTCAGGGCGTCTCCTTCGAGTCGCTGGTCGCCGTCAGGGCCTCCATAGGGTGGCTGGCCGTGATCGGCTTTGTGCTGGTGCCGCGGGGGGCGCGGAGTCTGAGGGTCGAACGGCGGGACCTCGCTTTTCTCCTACCTCTTGGACTCGTCGGGATCGGGGCGTTCTATCTGCTCTACTTCTACACGGTGCGCGAGAGTACGGTGGGAGCGGCGGCGATCCTGCTCTACAGCGCCCCGGCCTTCGTGGTCGTGCTGGCCTGGCTTTTCCTGAAGGAGCCACTGAACGCTCCTAAGGCCTCCGCGCTGCTGCTTACGGTCTGTGGGATCTTCCTCATCGCGGGGGCCTACGACCCGGCGAACCTGGAGGTGAGCCCGCCGGTCCTGCTCACGGGTTTGCTCTCCGGGCTCACCTACGGGCTCTACGCCATCTTCGGTCGCCCCCTGGCCGGGCACCTGAGCCCGGCCGTGATCCTGAGCTACGCCCTGGCCTTCGGGTCGGTGCTACTCGTAGTCGCAGCCCTCCCGACGCTCGATACCCTGGCCGGGCTCCCGGCCCTCTCCTACGCGCTCCTGCTGATGCTCGCGGTGATCCACACGACGCTCGCCTTCGCCCTGTACACCTTCGGGATCCGGCACCTCGGCGCCGGGCGCGCCGCCATCGTCGCCACCGTGGAACCCGTGGTGGCGGGTATCCTCGGGGTGACCCTGCTGGGCGAAGAGCTGACCGCGCCCATGGTCCTGGGAGCCCTGCTGGTCCTCACGGGCGCGGCGCTGGCCCAGGTCAGACCCGGTAAGGTTCGTGGCTCCCTCCGAGCAGCGCGTCGACGCTGAAGCGACCCAGAGGCGCGAGGGCGACGTGCCCACCGAGGGCAAGAAGGCCCACGTCCCGGGCGGCAGCAAGGGGAAGGTTGCCCTCACCCGAAAGCAAGACTCCCACCGCCGAAAACCTGTTTTGGCCTTTCTCCATCAAAACGGTTATAGTAGCGCACGCTGGAGGCATCGACGTTCGAGGAGTTTCCGTGGCGCGCAGCGTTTCGTCCCGCAAGAGTTCCGGCAAGAAGGCTTCGTCCGGAGCGAACAGGAGCGTCATGCTCTTTCTGGCCGGGTTCAGCACCACCAGTGGTGGCGGAAGTCCATGCCGATAGAGTTCAAGGAGGGTGGTTCGGGATACACGCTGGGGGTCGAGGAGGAGCTCCACGTCGTGGACGCCACGACCGCGGAACTGACCCCCAAGATCGAGGAGATCATGGCCCGCCTCCCCGAAGAGCTGGCCGAGTACGTCTCCTACGAGCTCTTCCAGTCGGTCCTGGAGATCAAAACCCCCGTATGCACGGGCGTGGCCGAGGCCGAGAGGCACCTGCGCGAGCTGCGGGGAAGGATCGGCTCCTGGGCGGCGGCCTGCGACGCCTCACTCTCCGGCGCCGGCACCCACCCTTTTAGCCGCTACAGGGACCAGAAGGTGACCGAGCAGGAGCGCTACAAAAAGGTCATACGAACCCTGCGCTGGATCGCCCAGCGGGAGGTGATCTTCGGCCAGCACGTCCACGTGGCCGTCCCCGGTCCCGAGGAGTGCATCCAGGCCCACAACCGCCTCGCAGAGTACGCCCCGCTCCTCTTGGCGCTCTCGGCCAACTCCCCTTTCTGGCAGGGGATCGACACCGGCTACGAGTCGACGCGGGTAAAGATCTTCGAGACCTTCCCCCGCGCCGGCATGCCCCCCGCCTTCCCCGACTACGAGGCCTTCGAGGGTTACGTGGACCTCATGGTCGAGGCCGGGGCCATGGACGACTACACCTTCTGTTGGTGGGACGTGCGGCCCCACCCGAAGATAGGCACCATAGAGCTCCGCATCCCGGACACCCAGACGAGCCTGAAGACCGCCGTGGCCCTGACCGCCCTGACCCAGTGCATCGTCGCCCGCTCGCTCGAGGAGAGAGGCCCGCAAGGTCCCTACGACCGCGAGCTGGGGGTGGAGAACAAGATGCGTGCCTCCCGCCACGGAATGGACGCCGCTTTCTACGACGCCGACGAAAAGGTCAACGTCCCGGCTCGCGACCTGGCCCGCTCCCTCGTCGAGCAACTCCGCCCCTTGAGCCAAGACCTCGGCTGCGAGAACGAGCTCCTGGGCGTTTTGGAGATAGTCGAGGGCGGCACCGGCAGCCAGCGCCAGCGCCGGGTCTACGAAGAGAGCGGCGATTTCCTGGAAGTCGTCGCCTTCCTCATAGAAGGCACCCGCCCGGCCCTCGCGGAAGAACAGAGCTAGGTAGGAGGTCTCAGGTCTCAGGTAAGTTGGCTGATGCCTGAAGCCTTACTCC
>JALYGY010000111.1 GCA_030776865.1 Actinomycetota bacterium
AGGTGCTCCATCATATCTTCTACACTCTGTCCGCCGCCCTTTCGCAGAAAGTGTGGCACCGCAACTACTCCAGCGTAGCCGTCGGATTCTGCGAGAGCCCTCAGCTGCTCGTTGGTCTTTCCGCGAGCGTGGTCGTAGACATCCCGGCATACGATATGGGTGAATGCGATGGGGCGCTCCGAGACGTTGATAGCATCCATCGTCGTTCCATATCCTGAATGAGACACATCGACGATTATGCCCAGATCGTTTAGTCGCCGGACCAACTCCACACCGAAGCGGCTTAGCCCACCCTGCTCTCGTTCTGTACAGCCGTCACCCACTAGGTTGCGGGTGTTGTAGGTAAGCTGAATCACGCGGACACCGGCGTTATAAAGAGTCTCGACGCGGTCTAAGTCTTTTTCGATCGGCAGGGTGTCCTGGAGGCCGAGCAGCAAGCCCACGATGCCATTTCGCTGACTACTTTCCAGCTCCTCTGCAGTAGTACATACGGACATGTAGCCGATGCGCTCTCTCGCGTAGTAGCGCGCGAGGTCGGCGACGACTCCTTCCCACTCATCGAGGGCAAGTTCCATCGCGCCGAGAGTGACCTGTACTCCGTTCACCCCCGAGCGCTTCCATACCTCTTTTATCTCGCTGAGCGCACTGGAATCCTTCTCGAGCTCCCTTATGCGAGCGTTTGCCATCGCGCTCAACGTGCTTCGTAACGACTGTCCCCTCTCCAGCGACTGAAGCATTACCTCCCTCTGTCTGGAGGTGAGCAAGAACGGCTCAGCGTGAGGGCTAAAGTCGAATACGAACGACTCGCCGTGTAGCTGCCTGGCTCGCTTCTCCTGATCTTCACTCAGCTTCGTCACGGATCTCTAACCCCTCGATCTGCAAATCTCTAGGTGCGTCGCGCCATCCCACCGACCTGCGGCGCTTCCGCGCCTACGATTCTCTCAATCTCCTCCTGTGTCCCCCAGAACTTCACCAAGGCCTCCCTTCGCGGCGGCGGTCCCAAGTAGGCGCCTACGAGATACAGGACACCGGAGATCGCCAGCGTTATAGGGAGCGGATCGAACGGAAGATCAGGCACAAAAGCTCGGAAGAATACGTATCCGCCCATGCCTCCCACCATACCAAGGATTGCCGCCGTCGCATTAGCCCGCTTCCAGTAAAGGCCCGCCACCAGAGGGATGAACAGGGTCGACGCCAATCCTCCAATCGCAAAGATGACCAAGTATTCAAGCAGTTGTGGAGGCCTGAGTGAAATCACGAGGACGATGATTCCCAGGATCAGGCTTGTCAAGGAACCTAGTCGAGACGCCGAAGCATCCGACAGACGGGGGTTGACATAGTTCATGTACAGGTCCCTTATGATCGCCGAGCTCACCACCAGAATCATCGAGTCAACCGTGGACATAATCGCCGCCATGGGAGCGGCGAAGAGAGCACCAGCCACCACTCCAGGCAGGACCTCCATCATCATTCTCGGTACGGCAAGATCTCCCACCGGCAAATCAGAGAAGAAGACCCTCGCCACGGGCCCCATCCCAATGAACCCGAGTGTGAAGAGAGCCATGATGATCGGTCCGAAGTAGATCGCCCTGTGCAAAGAGGACGTATCTCTATAGCTCATGGCGCGGACGGTCAAATGAGGTAAGGCCGCCGGCACTAGACCAAAGACAACGAAGAACGAGAAGAGCAGAAGAATCGTGAAATCACCCGCACCGGGTAGCGTTAGCAACTCGGGGTGTCGCTGGTTCAACTCACCGGAAACGGCGGTCATCCCCCCGGTCGCCGAAAGTACCGCTATCCAAAGGATGACGCCTCCGAAGAGCATGATGACGCCCTGTAGCGCGTCGCTGAGTGTGTCGGCTCGAAAGCCGCCTACCGATGTATAGAACGCCACCATCCCCGCAAAGATAATGACCACCCATGTATAGGGAACGCCTGTTACCGCTTCCAGGATCCGCCCCCCGCCCACGAACTGCGCCGACATGTAAACCATGAGGGAGGCCACGATCCCTATGGCAGCCAGCATCACAACCACATGGTTCTCGTACCGGTGGCGAAGAAAGTCGGTCACCGTCAGAGCCTCTATTTTGCGCGCTACAATGGCGAATTTCTTGCCGAGAACGCCTAGCACCAGGAGTGTTGCCGGCACCTGTGCCATGGCTGCCAGGACCCACCCGTATCCCCACTCATATCCGAACCCTGGTCCCCCGATGAACGTGCCGGCACTGGCGGCGCTAGCCAGGATTGTGAAGACAAGGACGAACCAGCCCAGCCCTCGCCCGGCAATGTAATACTCTGCCGACTTCCCGCCAACCTGGACTGCCCGCCGCTGATTGTAGGCCCATGTCGCTATGCCAATGAGGAGAACCAGATAGAGGACCAGTGGAATGATGATATCCCAGCGCATTTCTTTCCTCCGTCTTCTGAGTTAGCCTTGTGGTGACCCTTCCCCCGACCGACGCTCAGGCGATTCTTATTCCCCCGCTTCCGAATCCTCGCCGCTTGCGCTCAGCGGCATATCCTCGAACCAGTACTTGACAAGGAAATACGGGATAATGCTGAAGCCGAGGCCGGCTACGAACGCGGACCAGAAAAACCAGTCTGGAAATCCCAAGACGAAGCCGATCTCGTTGGCATCTTTGCCTCCCCCGATCAGCCAAGCTACTGCGATTAGTGCGAAGGTGTAGACACCGAAGTACACAAAACTTATGATCATCTCTCTGCGAGATGCAACGTATCTAGGATCTTCGGCGAAGTCCTCCTCGGCAGCCCGTGTGCGGTCACTCGTCTCAGCCACTGCTCCTCCTTCTACGGCCGAATACTGCCAGCAATCCAGCCGGCGCGAGCCGGCATTCCCGCTAACCAAATACCTTCGAAGAAGCCTTATCGATCTTACATCATAGACGTTTATCCCTTTTCTTACCCGTAGTATTGAAGGCTAACAGATCGCCAGAGATATCGTCAAGTGAGTAACAAAGTCTGGTGCCAGAACCCATGTCAGCTTTGGGCCCAGCTCCCTAGTACCTACGGAAGCCCTACCGCCCTTTCGACCTCCTCCAAGCTGGCACCAATTTCGGTGGCGCTCGTCTCGGGGCGTAAGTATTGAGGGCTCTTCAGGCCGGTGCCGGTTACGTGCGCCACTATAGTTTCGTCCCGCTCGACCAGCCCGGCTGCCAGCGCGGATTGAAGCCCTGCCAAACCGGCGGCTCCCGCAGGTTCGGCTAGGATTCCACTGGTGGCCGCGAGCGTCTGGATAGCCTCAAGCATAGATTCGTCCGACACTGCCACAAAGCCGCCGCCGGTCTCGCGTACGTCGCGCAGCACCAGCGCCGCGCTCACGGGCGCACCCACCGCGATGCCATCTGCGATTGTGTCCGGTTGTACCGCCCGTACCGGATCGCCGGTGTCCCAGGCTTTCTTCAACGGCTGGCATCCTTCCGCTTGCACCGCGACCACCCGTGGCAACCGATCGGAAACGCCACACGCCTTCAGCTCACGAAAACCTTTCACCATCGCGCTGAGCGTCGGTCCGTCGCCCACCGGAACAAGTACGGCGTCAGGTACCCTACGTCCCAGCTGCTCCCAGATCTCGAACGCAACCGTCTTCTTTGCCTCCAGGGTGAGAGGGTTGACGCCCGTGTTGCGGTCGTACCAGCCGAAGGCGTGGGCTGCCCCCCGAGATAGCTCGAACGCCGCTTCGTAGCCCTCTCTCACCTTGAGTACCGTGGCGCCGGCCAGCAGCATTAGCCTA
>JALYGY010000112.1 GCA_030776865.1 Actinomycetota bacterium
GGTAAGCCGCGTCGAGGATGGCCCCGTAGAGATCCAGCTGCACCTGACGGTAGGCCGCGTTGCCGAGCCTGACCGGGCGGGAGTCACGATAGCCGGAGAGGTGGTCGAGCTCCGACTCGGCGATGTGTGCGCGGCCATCTATGCCGTAGAGCGGTTGGAGGAGCCCATCCCTATCCGATGCGCACCGGTCCCGCAACCAGCCCATGAAGTTGCCAGCCTCCTCCTCGAAGCCGATGGAGATCAGGGCGTAGAGCGTGAAGGCGGCGTCCCTGAGCCACGTGTAGCGGTAGTCCCAGTTACGCTCCCCTCCTATGGTCTCCGGCAGCCCCATGGTAGGGGCGGCCACCAGGGCCCCGGTAGGGTCGTAGACCATGAGCTTGAGGGCGAGGGCCGAGCGATGAACGTCCTCCCGCCACCGCCCCTCGTAGGTGCTCTTCGAGACCCAGGACCGCCAGTAGTCGAGCGTGTCCCGCAAGAGCTCGTCAAAGTCCTGACCAGAGAGCGCCCTCCCCGGTCCCTCGCCACCCTGGATCTCCGCCAAGACGAACGTTGCCCTCTCGCCCGCGCCGAGCGTGAACCGCGCCCCGGCACCGTCCCCTCTCCGTTTCTCTAGCGGCACGTCGGCCGAGAGCCCGAGGGTCTGGTGGTACGAACCGTCCGACACGAAGACCGCTCCCAACTTCCCGACAAAGACCGAGTGCCCCTCCCGCGCGTAGTCGAAGGTGGGTCGGCACTCGACGTCGAAGGTCATCCTTCCCCGTATGACCCGGACGTTGCGGACAAGCCGGTGACGCTCACCCCGCCCAGCGAGGATGGGCATGAAATCCAGGGTCTCGACCATTCCCTCCGAGGAGAAGAACCGGGTGAGCAACACGTTGGTGTCCGGCAGATACAGCTGGTGGCTGTGAGCGTACTCCACCGGGCGCAGAGAGAAGCTCCCGCCCCTCTCGTCGTCGAGGATGGAGCAGAAGACGCTCGGCGAGTCGAAGGCCGGCAGGCACAACCAGTCTATCGTCCCGTCAGTCCCGACGAGCGCCGCCGTGTGGAGATCCCCCACGATCCCGTGGTCCTCTATGGGAAGGTAACCCAAAAGTCTCTAATCCCTAGCTTTCACGGGTCGGCCGCCGGTCCAACAACATATCTTACCCTGCTGACGGGCGCGGTCGGCTGCTCTCACGGTCATCTCTTAGTTTCCCAAAAAACCTCGCGGGTATACGGTAAATTGTCTGCGTTTCCATTGGTGGCAAGCAAAGGAGGTAAAACGTGGAAGAGATGCTGGGTGGAGCCAGAATCACCTGCCTCGGGCACTCGACCTTCCGGTTCGTGACCGCCGGCGACGAGCAGATCATCATAGACCCCTTTCTTACCGAGAACCCTCAGACCCCGGACCACCTGAAGCGGGTCGGAGAGCTCGACACGATCCTCATCACCCACGGGCACTTCGACCACTTCTCCGACGTGATGCCGCTCCAGGGCCAGACGGGAGCCAGGACGGTCTCGAACTTCGAGATCTTCTCCTATCTCCAGCATCAGGGCGTCGAGAACGCGATGCCAGTACAGAAGGGCGGCACCATCCGGGCAGGTGGGATCAAGGTAACCGCGACCCACGCCTTCCACTCCTCGTCCATCGCCCTGGACGACGGCACCGTGATCTACGCCGGCGAGCCTATGGGCTACGTCATAGAGTTCGAGAGCGGCTTCAGGGTCTACCACGCCGGGGACACCGCTGTCTTCGGCGATATGCAGCTGATCGGAGAGCTCTACCGCCCGGACGTCGCCCTCCTGCCCATCGGCGACCAGGTGGTGATGAGCCCCTACGAGGCCGCCCACGCCACCCGGCTGCTGGGCACCCGCCACGTCGTCCCGATCCACTACGGAACCTTCCCGTTCCTCCCCGGCACCCCGGAGGAGTTCCAGAAACACGTTAACGAGGTCGCCCCCGGCACCACCGTCCACGTCATGAACCCCGGCGACGACTTGGCCTCTTAGAGCGGTCAGGCTCGCTCAACGACCAGCTGAGAGCCAGCCACCGCTCTTGCCGCCAGGAGGGCCCGGAACCGTATAAGCCTGTAGTTCAATCCTGAGCCAAGGTGACGAGGAAGATGAGGAGCGTCGCGCGAGTTAGTTCCCCCGTGGCTCCGACGACGTCGCCGCTTATCCCGCCGAAGGTCCGGCGCGCCATTTGCAGCGCGACGAGCGCCGTCAGCGGTACTAACAGGGCGGCTAGCGGGGCGAGACCTCTCAGGGGCAGGAGAGAGAGCGGGGGGACGAGCAGGGCCAGTAGGGTGCCGACCGCCCTGCGCGGTCCTTTAAGGGACCGGACGAAAGGAACGGAGGAGGAGCCAGCCTCGGCGGGCTTACCGAAAGCGAGCGCGAGGAGCATCGCCGAGCGGGCCGAGATCTCGCCGGCGATCAGTGCGAGCGCCGCGCCTGCGGGAGAATCATCCGCGAGCGCGACCAGCGCGGCGAGGGTAGGGGCGTAGACGACGAACAGTGCCCCGAGTCCTCCGACCCCCACGCGGGTATCCTTGAGAACCGCCAGTCGCCGCTCGGGCGTGCCCCGAACCATGAGCGCGTCCCCCACATCGAGCACCCCGTCGGTGTGGTGCAGCCCGGCTGCGAGCAGCACCGCGCCGAGCGCTAGAGTTGCTCCAACGCCGGGCGGCACCTTGTAGGCGAGCAGGATCAGGGCCGCCCCCGGCGCCGCTGTGAGGAGGCCAACGAGCGGCAGTAGATAGGCCCTCTTTGCCGCCGCCTCCAGGGAGGCATTGCGGACCGGCAACGCCGTGAAGAACGAGAGGAGCGAGCGCACCTACTTGATCCTCATCCCGATCCCGGCGACGCACACATGAACCTCCTCCGCGAGCGCCGCGGCCCGCTGGTTGACTAGCCCGAGCGTGTCCCGGAACCTCCTCCCCGCCCCGCTCTCGGGCACGACCCCGAGCCCCACCTCGTCGCTGACGAGGATAAGCGGCGTCGCGAGCGCACCCGCTCCTTCGAGGAAACGATCGAACGCCTCCAACGTTTTCTTCCCGGGTTCTTCGTCCAGCATCCGCGCCGAGACCCACAGGGTAAGGGAGTCGACCAGCACGACCTCCCAACCCTCCGCAGCCTTCAGTACCGGGTCGAGCTCTCCGCTACCGAGCTCTAGCGTCCCCCAACCGGCGGGTCGCCGCTCGCGGTGGAGCCGCACCCGCTGCGCGAGATCCCTGTCCTCCCCCACGAGGGCCGTCGCCACGTAGAGTACCTTGCCCGCGCCCGAGGTCGTCGCCGCGAGCCTCTCGGCGTAGGCGCTCTTCCCGCTGCGGGCGCCGCCCAGGATGAGCGCGCGCACGGCTAGAGCTCCTCCCGCATTGCGGCCAGAAGCCGCTCGTTCTCCGCCGCGGCCCGCACCGCCACCCGGAAGTACCCCGGCCCGAGCCCCGGGAACGGCTCGCAACCCCGGACGAGTACGCCTCGTCGGCTCAGCCTCTCGGGGAGCCCGGCGGGCCCGCGGACGAGCAAGAAGTTCGCCGCACCGGGGAAGGGAACGAGCTGAGGCAAGGCTTCTAGCGCCTCGAAGAGCTCCTCGCGCATCCGCGCCACCTCGGCCACGGAGGTCTCCGCGAAACCCCGGTCTTGAACCGCGACGACCCCGGCGGCGGCGGCGACCGCGTTGACGGACCACGAGGGCTGGAACTCCTGCACACGAGTGGCGCCCTCGCAGACCAGACAGCCCAGCCGCAGTCCCGGTATCGCGAAGAACTTGGTGAGTGAGCGGGCGACGTAGAGGTCCTCACTCGCCTCCGGGGCGACGCTGGCCTCCGGCGCGAAGTCGGCAAATGCTTCGTCCACAACGAGGGCTGCTCCACCCTCACGCACGCGGGCGGCCAGCTCGAGAACCTCGGTGCAGGTCAGCGCGTCGCCGGTCGGGTTGTTCGGGTTGCACAGAAAGACCAGCGCGACCCCTTTCAGGTCTTCGAGAGCTGCGAGGTCGAGGCGGAAGCCGTCCTGCGGGCGTCGAGCCACCCGGCGCACGGGTTCGAGCCCGGCGGCTCGGGCCGCCGCCGCGTACTCGCTGAAGGTCGGTTCGAGGAGCAGCGCCCTGCCCTCGCCACCGGCGGCGCGGGCGGCGAGGAACAACGCCTCGGCCCCGCCGTTCGTGGGGATGACGTTCGCCCACCGAACGCCGAGATACATCGCCAGCGCTTCGCGCAGCCGCGGGTAACCCGGGTCCGGGTAGCGGCCGGCCTCTTCGTCGAGCGCCCGCCGCGCGGCTTCGAGCGCCGCTGCTGGGGCCCCGAGGGGGTTTATGTTCTGGCTGAAGTCCAGCAACTCGCCTTCGGAGACGCCGAGGTGGCGCGAGCCCGCGCCGCCGTGGTGGCGGCCGCCGGGGTGCCCGGCCCAGCCGCTAGCCACGCCGCACTCTCCTCGCGAGGACTGCGGCCCCGGCGAGCAGCGCGCAGCAGCGACGCATGAGCCGTACGGAGCGACGGATCTCGTCCGGTCCCGGAGGCCGGCCGGTGCCGAGGATTGGTCCCTCCGAAAGCACGCCGCCGTAGACGTTGGACCCGCCGAGCCTCGAGTCCAGAGCCCCAGCGAATGCGGCCTCGGCCCAGCCGGCGTTGGGGCTCGCTGTGAGCGGGCCGTAACGGCGGGCGGTATCGAGGGTGCGCTGGGGCCGTCCCGAGACTGCGGCGACGATCAGGGCCGTGACGCGGGCCGGTGCCAGGTTGGCGAGATCGTCGAGCCGGGCCGAAGCCCAGCCGAGCTCGGTGTAAGGGTGTGTCCTGTAGCCGACCATCGAGTCCAGCGTGTTTATGGCTTTGTACGCCAGCGCGCCCGGCGCACCGAAGAGCAGGCCGTAGAGCATCGGGGCAACGACGCCGTCGCTCGTGTTCTCGGCGACCGATTCGATAGCCGCCCGAGCGACCTCGGGCGCGGGGAGGGCCGCCGTTTCCCTGCCGACCATCTCCGATGCGCTGGCGCGGGCCCGCTCGAGGTCTCCGGCGCGCAGCTCGCGCTCGACGGCTGCAGCGGACTCACCGAGGCCGCGCATCGAGAGGGCGGTGGAGATAAGGACCGCTTCAAAGGCCCCCCGGAAGGGCGCAGGCGTGAGATCCAGCAGCCTCCGAACCAGGA